>JAQSYT010000075.1 GCA_029256065.1 Paenibacillaceae bacterium | reverse complement strand
ATGGGGCCGGGAGGTCCATTCCTCGAAGCGCACCCGCCTGTTCAACCCGCCCGGATAGACATACAGCTCCTTGGCCTTGACAACCTCCATAAAGCTGTCGTCCTCGCGGATGTGGCGTGCAGCTTTGTAGGGGCGGTACTGGACCGTGCGGTGGATATTGGAGGTGGAGAGCTCCAGCCAAAAGCCTGTGTCCACATATTCCTGGCGGCCTTCGTCATCCCAGCCGGCAAAAGCCAGCTGCATCAGCTCAGCCTTTTCCCGGAACAGCCCCAGCTCCTTCAGCTCGGAAAGCTGCCAGGCATGCCCCAGCCATTCCTCCAGCTCTGTTTCCGTATCCGGCTGGGCTTCTCCATTGCTGTCGGCCCGGGCCTGAAGATACGTGCGCCCTTTTTTGATCAGCGCATGCATGGAGGCCAGCTGTTCAATGGCGTATTCGTAGCCGGACCGGTTGCCGTCCTGGAGCAGGAGGGCCAGACGGCGCAGCTCATTTTGCGCACCGGACAGATAATAGTTGCCCAGCTCCTTCACTTGCCCCTGGATCAGGGTCAGGGTTTTCTGGTCCACTGTACCCAGTCCGCCTCCGATAATATTCAAAATCAGCTTGTCCAAACGCTCCAGACCTTCCAATTGGGCGCTGATTTTTTTCAGAAGGGCGGCTTTGTTGACCTTCTTGGGTTTGGGCGGAGTGGGATTGGCTGCCTCCTGCTCCTTTTTCTCGGCGCGTTTTTCGGCTTTTTCCCGTTTGGAGGCCAAATCCTCCGGCACAGCCGCTTCGGTGAAGCTTTGTCCATTGATATACGCATATAAAAGTCCGAGAGAGTGCTTACAGGGGAATTGGCGGCTGGGACAAGTACAGCGGAATACCGGCTTTTCCGGTTGGGCAAAGTCGGCGGAGGTGGAATAGTTGGAGCTTCCGCTGCCCTGGCATTCCCCGAACAGCAAATCGCCTGTATCGGACTTGGACAGTCCCACAAACTTCTTCTTTTGAACCAGCCCTTGGGCATTCTTAATGGTTGCGCTGTTGGGGGCCAGCGAGTCGGCATATGCCGCAGTTACTTCAATCACATGGATGCCTCCGATCATCATTAAGTGAAATTTCCAGTGCTTGCCTATTAAAAAGTGTAACATTGTTCCAAAATTCTATCAATTCAACCGAAAGACTCATATAATGGGTCCCAAAAAGGTGACAGGGTACCTACCCATAACTGTTATTTCAAGGATGACGGAATAATTCCTGGCTATGAAAAAACCTCCAGGATTACAATATTCCTTTACGGGAATATTCCTTTTGGGGTATACTGCGGATATGGAAGAAACTTTATTTGCTCTTGCTGAGCCAAACCGTTTGCATATTGTAGAGCTGCTGCGGGAAGGTCCGATGACTGTAGGGGAGATTGCCGGCAGGCTGGGGCTGCAGCAGCCGCAGGTGTCCAAGCATCTTCGGGTGCTAAGCGATGCCGGGATGGTGGGGATGCACCCCGTTGCCAACAAGCGGATTTATCAGCTGAGGCCGGAGCCCCTGCAGGAGATGAATGCATGGCTGGAAACCTTCCGGCGCATCTGGGATCAGCGCTTTGACCGGCTGGACCACTATCTGGGCGACCTGCAGCAAAGGCGTACCGACGGGGAGGAGCGCCAGTAGAAGACGGGAGGCATTGTTATGTTATGCGCGTCCGCTCTTGTTCGGGAGACAGTTCCAGGTTTGTTATTGGATGAGGAATCACTCTGCTTGCTGTGGAGCACAATGGGTATATGAGGAGGTAATGATGATGAATGAGAAAACGGCTAATCATGAACTGGTCATCACCCGCATCTTCGAAGCCCCACGGGAGCTAGTGTTTCAGGCATTTACCGATGCAGAGCATCTGAAGCATTGGTGGGGGCCGGAGGGTGCGGTGCTGCATGTGGTGGAGTTCGACCTGAGTCCGGGCGGGAGTTTCCGTTATTACACGGAGTCGGAGGAAGGTGTAATGTGGGTGAGGATTGCCTACCAGGAGATTGCGCCGCCGGAGCGTCTGGTCTTCGTAAACTCCTTCTCCGACGAAGCGTGGAATTTGATCCGCGCCCCGTTCTGGCAGGAATATCCGCTGGAGATCCGGAATGTGTTCATTTTTGAGGAGGAGAACGGGCGGACTACGTTGACGATGAAAAGCACACCGGTCAATGCCGCTGCAGCGGATTTGGCCTTTTTCTCCTCTGTCATTCCCGACGTGGAGGAAGGCTTCGGCGGCACCTTTGAGCGGCTGGCAGCCTATGTGGCGAAGCTGGGGTAAAAACTGCGAACAATCTGCGGCAAATCATTGCCGCACGCCGTGTTATTTCTTATTCTAGGTGGAAGAAAGCCCCGGTTATTCGGGGCTTTTGTGTTGGAATGGGGTTATTTCTGTTGGATTAGGGTTCGACCTCTGTGACCAGTGAGGGCGGGGCGAAATCTAACGGAAGCACGAGCCGTTATTATGCCTAGTTGGGGTGCCGCGAAGGCGAATTGGTCCAATAACGGCGCTGGTTTTTGAGGTGGCAAGACGGCGTGGATGTAGAAAGAAGCCTGCCGCAAACGCCAGTGTCAGCTGCTTGCACACCGCCGGATCACAAGTATGCTATGGGCATAATGATCCAATTATCCAAAGCCAGCAGGGCTTGCTTCAAACACAGATCCTTAAACCGGCCTGTGTCGGTATCCCGTGCATGGGTCCGGTAGTCTTGAATTTCAATGCAGCCCTTCGCTCCGGCTCCCGGCAGGTAAGCCAGATCAAGAAAACGGCAGCCGTTATTCATATCCCGGACTTCGTATTCCGAAAACAAGAAGTCGAAATTCCCAATGGCAGGGAACCAGATGGCACGTAAAATGCCTCTGTTCCATAGCGCAGCCCCCTCGCCAGTAGCTCTCTTCTGCGCGGGTTTGCCTCCTCCTTGAGCTGCTTCATCAGCCATTGCTCATACATCGATTCGAATACGCTGGACATGAGCTCTCTTTAACCTCCCCGGACGCGAAAAGCCGCTTTACTACAAGCCAGTTTGTTCAACCGGCCGTACCAAAGCGGCATGTGCTTCACGCCATCATTATTATGAAGTCGGTCCTTGCAACAAAGGGGATAATCTTGGAGGAGCCGGATGCGATGAGAGGCCCATGCAAATGCGCATGGGCCTACTCGATCCCTGCGGCTTGGGCTTCCCGAATTTTTCTGGAAGGTACATTGTACGCAGGGAGGCGTCTTGTCATTACGGTGAACCAGCGGCAGAGGGCTGCGAGAGCGCGTGTTTTTTTCGGCAAGGTGTTCATGAAGGGGGGGCGAGCTTCAGTGTTTATCGCTAAGACTGCGGCTAGCCGGTTCTCTAATCATTTAGAGGCGATTGAATTGCGTCATTCCGATGTCAATAAATGTGCATACCCCGTGAAATAATGATTACTCATGTGGTGAAAAACCCTAATTGCATGGGGTTTTTGAGCTTTTGAATAAATGAATATAGACTGTCAAGATGTTTGGCTCCTACAATGAACAGGAAAGTGACATGAAGGAGTGAGTCTTTTTGGCTGTCTACAATCATTCGTCCGACACCGAGTCGAAAAGGATTAGAACTGCAAGTGCTGTGAGGAAGAGGAGTATGTTGCGCAAGATGGTAATGGACCGCTGGCTCTATGTGATGCTGCTGCCGGGCGTTATCTACTTTCTATTATTTAAGTACGTGCCGATGGGGGGCATTGTCGTCGCATTCCAGGATTATTCACCCTTCCAAGGAATAACGGGCAGCAAGTGGGTAGGTGTGAAGCACTTTGAGCGGTTATTCACTGATCCGACCTTCTTTATGCTGCTGAAGAATACATTGCTGCTTTCTTTAATGAATCTTGCCTTCGTATTCCCCATGCCAATCATCATCGCGCTAATGCTGAATGAAATGCGATCGGCAAAGTACAAGCGCATCGTCCAGACGATGATCTACATTCCGCACTTCATGTCCTGGGTCATCGTAGTCGGCATTTTCTACGTGATCTTCGAAACGCAGGACGGAGTCTTCCAGGGAATAATTACATCCATGGGTATGGAAAAGTTTACCATCATGATGGATCCGGATCTATTGCGCCCCACGTATATTTTGCAGTCCATCTGGAAAGAAACGGGCTGGAATACGATTATCTACCTGGCTGCATTGGCGGGGGTCGATCCCCAGTTATATGAGGCGGCCAGGATGGACGGGGCAGGCCGGATGCGCCAGTTGTGGCATATTACCCTGCCAAGTATTCGCAGTACCATTATTATTCTGTTTATTTTGAAAATTGGGGACATTCTCGAGCTTGGCTTCGATCATATGTTCTTGCTTTTAAATTCACTGAACCGTGAAGTGGCCGAAATCTTCGATACGTATGTTTATACGGCAGGAATTATTCAGGGCACCTTCAGTTATTCGACTGCCGTCGGGGTGTTTAAGTCCTTCGTCGGACTAGTGCTTCTGCTGATAGCCAACAAGCTTTCACAGAAGTTCGGAGAAGAAGGCATTATTTAATAAGGGAAGGAGTCTGTCTATCCATGAAGCATCACGACACAGTCGCTGGCCGGTTTTTCGACTATTTCAATTATACAGTCCTGACCTTATTCGCGCTTGCTACAACCATTCCATTTGTTCATATCGTAGCAACCTCATTTGCAACGGAACGGGAAGTTCTCGCGAAGGATTTTATCCTGTTCCCTACGGAGTTTTCACTAGCCGCTTACCGGGTCATCTTCGCAAACGATCGGATGTTGACCAGTTTGTTTGTCACGATTTTCATTACGCTGGCTGGGACGTCCATCAACATTGTGGCGACCTCCATTATGGCGTATCCGTTGTCCCGCAAGGACCTTATTGGACGCAAGCCCCTCATGATGATGGTCCTGTTCACCATGATGTTCGGCGGGGGCATGATTCCCACGTTCCTGCTTGTTAAAGCGCTGGGACTGCTGAATTCTTACTGGTCTTTGCTTCTGCCGGGAGCAATCAGTGTGTTTAACCTCATTCTTCTGAAGAACTTCTTCCAGCAAATGCCCGAAGGGCTCGAGGAATCCGCGAAGATTGACGGCGCCAACGATATTGTCATCTTATTCCGGCTGGTGCTGCCGCTCTCCTTGCCGGCCATAGCCACCTTCAGCTTGTTCTATGCCGTAGGGCATTGGAACACGTTCATGTCGGCGGTGCTCTATATTAACGATGCAGCCAAATGGCCAATTCAAGTGCTGCTCCGCAACATCGTGATGCTGTCGCAAGGCTGGCTTGATGATCCTGAGGCCGCGGCCGAACAGGCGTCAATGACAGAAACGATCAAGATGGCTGTCATTACGGTAGCTACGATTCCCATTTTATGCGTGTATCCGTTTCTGCAAAAGCACTTCGCTAAAGGGGTGATGCTTGGCTCTGTGAAAGGTTAGTATGAAGGTTGGCAAGTCCTAAAGTTTTAATAAACAGGAGGTCAATTCATTCATGAACAAATCGACAATGAAAAAGATTACAGCTGCCGCCATGGCATCAGCGTTAACAGGAACACTTTTGGCAGGATGCGGCTCAAGCAACGAAGGCTCCAGCTCGCAGCCGCCAGCGGACAGCGCCAAGCCCGCGGCTACTACCGCAGCTCCTACAACGATCAAGATTATGTCCCAGACTGCTCTGGATCCGATCAAGGATAACAACCCGCTAAAGCTCGAGATAGAGAAGATGAGCAATACGAAGCTGGAGTTCACATGGGTTCCGGCAACGGCGTACAACGATAAATTTAACGCGACCCTGGCTTCCGGCGAGCTGCCTCAGGTGATGCTGTCGAATCAACCCCGCAATACGAATGTGATCAATGCGGTGAGAGCCGGCGCGTTCTGGGAGATCGGACCTTACCTCAAGCAGTTCCCGAATCTGAGCAAGCTGAATCCTAATGTGATCAATACGGTTAGCTACGATGGCAAGATCTATTTGCTTCCGCGGTTCCGTGATGGTGCCAGGCACCTTATCGCCTACCGCAAGGATTGGGCTAAGAATTTGGGCATTGCCGAGCCGAAAACGCTGGACGAGTTGGCAAAAATGGCGAAAGCGTTTACGGAGAACGACCCGGATAAAAACGGGAAACAAGACACCCTCGGCTATGCGGAGTCTAGCGCCCTTGACGCGCTGGGGCGCGATATCTCCGTCTATTACGGTGGACCTATGAATCATGGTATAGTGAACGATCAGGTGGTGCCCAACTTCCTGACGCCGGAATTTTCCGAAGGAATGAAGTGGTACCGCGATCTGTATGCAGCCAAAGCAATTAACCAGGATTTCGCTTTGCTCAACGCCACGCAGCAAGGGGAGTTGTTCACAAAGAGCAAAGCAGGTATTATTATCACGGTAGACAGCAACTTGAAGACCTATCAGAAGGACCTGCTGAAGCTGGATCCGAACAGTGATGTCGGCTTCATCCAAGGCATTCCTGGGCCCAAGGGCTTAAGAGCTTCCTCTACAGGCGGCACGTTGGGCGGATATTTCTTCTCCAAGAGCACGATTAAAACAGAGGCAGAGCTGCTCAAGATTCTTGGCTTCTTTGACAAGCTGTCCTCTCGTGAAGGAATGACTATTGCTTATCGCGGTATCAAGGATGTAGATTATAAGATGGAAGGCGACTTGCTCGTACCTAACCCTACCGAAATGCTGTCGGATGACACCAAAACAGGAACCGCTGCCTTCAGAGAGCTGGCAGTGGCACACATGAATACAGGCACCCCGCTGAAGTCGGATCCGGTAAGCGCGTTGGTTGGCGACTTGGTCGCAGCCAATGAGAAGGTCGCTGTGTTTGACGTAGCCGGCCCCCTGATCTCACCAACGAAGACTGAGAAGGGGCCGGAGCTGGATAAGATTAAGACGGATGCCACAGTGAAGTTTATTATGGGTCAAATCGATGAAGCCGGCTTTAAGAAGGCTATAGAAGATTGGAAGAAAGCGGGCGGCGACAAGGTCATCCAAGAATTAACCGCAGAATATAAGAAGGCCCAAGGCAAGTAAAGTTATAAGGCTGCAGGACCAAGGAGGAGACAACATGAACTTTCGCCAAATGACTTACTTGAATAAATTGCTGGTTTATGGGCTTCTCCTTGGCGTTATACCTCTCGCTATTCTTGGTTTCCTGTCTTATTTCCGCGCTTCCGCGACGATTCAGAAGTATGTGGAAGCCGGAAATCTGCAAATTATAAAGCACAGCCAACTGGCTGTCGAGCAAAATATGAAGACGGTTGAGACAGCCCTGGTGGCGTTCCTCAACAGTCCGCAAGGCACGGATCTGTATAACATTCCTTTAGATTATAATAAGTACGAGCCGTTCAGCAGACTCGAATCCAGCATGCGCCAGATCCAAATCTATGAGACTGGCGTTTTTGACGTGACCTTGTACAATCTTCAATACCTTTGGCGTGTGAACAATGCGGGAATTACCACGTTTGATAATAAAGAAGAGGAACTGCAGCCCTACCAGGACTTCCTGAATTCCTCCCTGAATTCCGCATGGATCAAGTATGAAAAAGGGATCCGGTTTCTGAAGAAGAGTCCCCTTTATGTAACCAACCCGGCGATGCTTGTGGTTGCGGATATCCCGTACTCTCATCTCAGCAAGCTGCTGCTGCGGGCGAACCCCCTTGGAAGCACAGCGATCCTGGACAATCAAATGGAGTTAATCATCGGGCAGGATCAGGGCTCCGTACATCAGCTGCTGGGCAACGCGGAATTGAAGAATGGGCTGTCCGGAGACGATCTGGAGGGACAGCTGGCAGTGAAACAGGACGGTCAAATGTACGAGGTAACTTTTGTCCACTCCTCCTTTTCGGGGTGGTATTATATTGCAGCCGCTTCGATTGATAAGATTACCCGGGAATCCCGGTCCATCGGGCAGTACATTTGGTGGATCTGCGCCGGAATTCTGCTCTTGATTTTGTTAGCCGCCTGGTTCGGCTCCAATAATATGTACCGGCCGATCCGCAAGCTCCATAGTGTGCTTGCCGGATTGGGGGATAAGACTCCTGATGCGAGCGGCAGGACAGAAGATCATATTCAGCAGATCGGCCAAAGCGTCAAGATGCTCCTTGATCGGGAGAAGAAGATGTCCAGCCAGATCGAAGGCTACGCCACGCAGCTTGAGGCGTTCTTCGTACAGAAGCTCATTTTGGGCGATATGCGTAAACGTGAAATTACCGAGAAGCTGAGCATGTTCAGTTATGCAGCGGATTGGCGCAAAATGACGGTGATGGCCGTAGAGATTGATACACTGGAGGGAACGCGGTATAGCCGCAATGATCAGGATTTGCTGCTGTTCGCTATCAGCAACATGGTCAGCGAGATCATTCCAGAGACAAACCGGCTAACGCCGATCGTCTCAAACAGCAGCCAGTTGAATGTGGTGGGCACGGTGCAAGTCGACCCGGAGGCTTGGAACACGGAGCTTCAACTATGGGCAGAGGAGATTCAGAAGGCGTCGTCCAACTATTTGGACGTGACGGTCAGCGTCGCCTTGAGCAAGCCGGTAGAGCAATGGACAGACGTGCCGAGGGCTTACCGGGAGGCGATGGAAGCGCTGCACTACCGGATGCGGCTTGGTAATGAATCCATTATTTACAGTGAGGATGTGAATTCCGGATCGGCCGAGGCGGTTCAATATCCGCTGAAGCTGGAGCAGGAGCTGCTGGCCTTGATCAAAAGCGGATATCGGCTGCGGGCGGAAGAGAAGCTGCATAGTTTCATGCAGGAGCTGGTGCGGCCGCCGTTTCACTTCCAGGAATACCAGCTGAGCTTATTCCGGATGCTGACCGAAATCACCAGTCTGCTGCAGGCGGAAGGGATACCGCTTCGAGAATTGGGAGATGGAGAGGCACCGCTCATTGAACAGATGACTCAGCTGCGAACGGTGGAAGAGATGGAGGATTGGTTCCTGCAGAGGCTGATCACACCGGTTATCTCCCTTCTGGAACAACGCCGCAGCACCCAGTTCCAAAATATATCCGATGCAGTCATTCAGATGATCCACGAGGAGTTCGATACGCTTCTCACGCTGGAGCTATGCGCTTCCCGGATACATTATCATCCACATTATGTGAGCAAGGTGTTTCGACAAGAAACTGGCGTGAACTTTAGCGAATATTTGCTGAAGCATCGGCTTGAGATGGCCAAAAGCTGGTTAACGGAGACGAATATGACCGTGACGGAGATTGCCGAGAAGCTCAAGTATACGAATCCGACCAATTTCATACGTTACTTCCGCAAGATTGAGGGCATTACGCCGGGGCAGTATCGGGAGAGAAATTCCGGAGTCGTGTCAGAAGATTAATAAGAACAAGCACAGCGCCGGCCTTGAAGAGGTGGCGCTGTGTTTGCGTTTGATAGTGAAGCAGGCTTATGTTACAAGATGATCAAGGGATGTTAACAAGTGAATATAATTGGAAGTGGACCGGGCAGTTTTTTTATTCATGAACAAATGAATATATACAGTAAATGTGTCTTTAGGGAGAATGGTAGTTAGGAAAGGAGGACGCTGAAGTATCGGTTAACCATGGATACGAAGGGTGAATGTGGAAAAGCGCCGCATGCTCATAACCGTAAACGGTTCATTAATGATCATTAACCGCCTGTTCCGGCAAAAAAAGTAAGCGCTTTCTTATGCCGAACCCATGGAGATGCAATGAATCTGAATTCCTCGAATTGAGGGAATTACACCAAGAGGGAGTGAGTCGATGATCAGCTTCCATCGCATCCGTTCGGCTATACTATCGGCGAAGCCCACCCAAGATCACCTCCTGAGTGCGCCGCTCACCGATGAACTGAAACAGTCTATTATACGATCTGAAATCTTCGCCCCGCTATTAGAGGACATTCGGGCGGAGTCGGCCAGAGCCAGGAAGGAGCCCATCCCGGCGCTCCTGTTCTCCGAGTTTCATCTGTTCGTAAAGCAAGGTACGCGTGCGGAATACCAGAAGCCTTACTATGACCGCAGAGGAAGGCTGCTTGCTCTCGCGCTGGAATGCTGGTTGTTTTCAGAGGAGGAGTCCCTCAAGACCTTGGAGGATCTGATCTGGATGATCTGCGAGGAGCACTCGTGGGCGTTGCCTGCCCATCTGCCATGGTCCTATGAGAATCTGATTGAATCGCGCATCCCGATGGCTCAGATGGTAGACTTGTACGCGGCGGAGACGGCACACGCGATGGCGGAGACGCTGTATCTCCTGAAAGACCGGCTAAATCCCTGGGTTGTGCACCGGGTCAAGGAGGAGCTCGAGCGTCGGGTATTCGGACCGGTATTCAGCTCCGCTTATACCTTCCGCTGGGAGTGGCGCACAAGCAACTGGGCTTCCGTCTGCGCCGGAGCCGTAGGGATGGCCGCGCTGCTGTTGATTGACGACCGTGAGCGTTTGGCCGGCATGATCGGACGGCTCGCCGGAGCAATGGCGTGTTTCCTGGAAGGGTTCGAGGCGGACGGCTGCTGCAAGGAAGGAATCAGCTACTGGGAATACGGGTTTGGATATTATGTTTATTTCGCCGAGATGCTGTGGGAGTATACCGGAGGGGAGCTGGATCTGCTTCAGGAGGACAAGATAGCGGCTATCGCCCGCTTTCCAGCTATCGTGTCACTGACTTCGCCGCAATCCGTCAGCTTTTCGGATTGTATGGAGAAGCCAATCCTTACTACCGGGCTGCACAGCAGGCTATACGACCGTATTCAAGCGCCGCTTCCGATGATCACCCGAGCAGCCCGTTTTCATGAGGATGCGACGTACAGGTTTGCACAGACTGTCCGCAATCTGCTTTGGACAAATTCAACCCATTTCCACCGACCCAATGCGGAAGGGACATATGTGTTCACCGAAGCCGGCTGGGTTGTAGACAAGCGGATGCTCGGCGGGATATTGTTCGCTTTCGCCACTAAGGGCGGGCACAACAACGAGCCGCATAATCATAACGATCTGGGTCACTTCCTCCTGCATGCAGGGGGAGAAACGCTGCTGGTCGATCTGGGGTTGGGAGCATATACCCGGGATTATTTCGGCGATAAGCGATATGAGCATGTACATACTTCTTCGGAAGGGCACTCTGTACCGGTTATTAACGGCTGCGTTCAGGGCGCAGGTGAATCATATCGCGGGATCGTCAGAGAAGCGGATATTCGCGGACAAACGATGGTCGTCCAACTGGATTTGACAGAAGCATATCCGGAAGCAGCGGAGCTAAACTCCTTCTACCGGACCTTTCAATGGGCTTATGATCTTGCTGGAGGGGAAGCTGAGCTGAAGATGGCGGATGCCTTCGTCTTCCAGGGGTCCACCAACCAGCTCGCCGAAACATTTATCAGTCTGACAGAGCCGCTCATCGAGAAGGGCTGCGTCATGTGGGAGGGGGATCAGGGGAAGGTAGAGATGTACTACGAGGCGGACTTGCTGACTGCGAAGCATGAAGTGCTCCGCAACGATGCCCATCCTGTCCGGACCCGCGTCATTCACCGCCTTGGTCTGCATACAAGCAAGGCATCCGAGCAGGCGGAATTTCTATTCCGGTTCCGATGTACGGCCAAGCCCGGCTAATAGTATCTCTAGGATTTGCAATACCGCTTCAACCTTGTAATCATCTTCTAAGCGAAGGGAGCGTTTATTTTATGGAGTCCAAAAAATGGTTCGTTCGGATAATGGCGGTTTTATTAGTCTTCAGCATGGTGTTTCCGATTGGGTGGATTACATCCACACCGGCATTTGCAGCAACCTTATTTTCTGACAATTTCGAAGACGGTGATGCTGCCGGCTGGTCTGTAGCGAAAGGTGGAGCAGATAATTTTAGCGTTGTATCGGACAACACGATGGTGTACAAAATCTTATATGCCAGCGGTGGTATTACAGAGAAGCTTGCTGTGGCCGGAAACTCCGGATGGACGAATTATTCCGTGGAATCGAAAGTAAAAGTGATTTCCGGAAGCAACGCGGGTATTCTCGCCAGATATGTGGATGCAAATAATTTTTACTATCTAAAAATTGATAGTTCCAACGACAACATCCAGCTGAGTAAAAAAGTAAACGGCAGCTTTGCGCTTCTCGCTGAAACGGCCATTACGATTAATACAAACACGGTTTATACACTTAAATTATCCGTAGATGGAGCTAATCTGACCGGATATGTAGATGGTATACAAAAAGTAAGCGCTTCCGACACTGCTTTAACTGCGGGGAAAATCGGCACAAGAGGGACTTCTACCACATACACCCTGGATGATATTCTCGTTTCGGATTCGACTACTCCAACTCCAACTCCAACTGCAACTCCAACTCCAACTCCAACGCCAACTGCAACGCCAACGGCAACGCCAACGGCAACACCAACGGCAACACCAACGGCAACGCCAACTGCAACGCCAACGGCAACACCAACGGCAACTCCAACTGCATCTACCTATACCGCTAAGAAAACATTGGCTTCCATTTCCGTAAATGGTGCTTTGGATGAGTCTGTTTGGTCTATCAGCCAAAGCGCATCCAAGGTTATCCAAGGAACGCCCAATAATACGGTTACGTATGGGGCGCTGTGGGACGACAAATACTTGTACGTAGGCGTTAAGGTATTGGACAGCAATCTGTACAACGATTCGTCGTCGGATTCCTTCGAGGATGATTCCGTTGAAATATTTATTGACGCCGACCATAGCGGCGGGATCGTCTACGATTTAAAAGACTGGCAGTTCCGAAAAAGGTACAATGACACCGGAGTATTCGAGCAGCAGAACGAAACAGTCGGCGTGAAGCATGCGTGGGCAGCGATTGCAGGTGGATATGCCATCGAAATGGCTATCCCATGGATCAATCTTGGCATTGTGCCAGCAGCACAGTCCAGCATTGGCTTCGATATCGCTGTCAACGATGACGATAACGGAGGAGTCCGTGACGGGCAGCTCGTATGGGCAGGAACTGCAGACAATTGGAAAAACACCTCGGGGTTTGGTGATTTGATTCTGTCCTCTACGACGGTCGGAACTCCTCCCACACCGCCAACGCAGCCGCAGCCGGTCAACCGCTATGTAACACCGCAGGGTGCAGGGACCAAAGACGGAAGCAGCTGGGCCAACGCATTCACGGGTGACCAAGTCGGCGGCTTGCAGGCAGCATGGAATGCAACGGGAAATACAAACACGCTTTACATCGGCAGCGGATTGTACACGGTTCCGCAGACGTTAAGCTTGTCCAGCGGTGGCACGGACGTCCTGCATATGAAGAAGCTGATCGGCGTGAATACCGGCGGCGGGCTCCCTGATTTCAGGGGGGATTTCACACTGGCCAACCAGGGTTCCCGCAAATTCATAGATGTGCCGCTTAACGTCAACTATTGGTGGATTCAGGATATCGTGATTCGCAACTATTTTACCGGCATCTTTGTGAATGGGCAGAGCGAGGGCATCCGCATTTATAACGTGAGCGTCCATGACATGAGCGACGGCGTTTATTTCTGGGGAAAAGCCACACGTTCTAATCCGAATGCGGGCACGCATGATATCGTGGTTAAAGGCGGGACTTACACCAATTACACAAAAAGAGCCATACGTTTCAGAAACGGAAACTATTTGGCCAGCGTCATTGGCGTTCATGCCGATGCGGGAGGTCAAGCGAACTGGAACACGAGCAATTTTCCCTCCGGTTTTAGTGTAGGGAATTCACCGGCAGAATCTCCCCACATCTTCGATCATGATATTTTGTTCCAAGATGTGACTTCCCGTAACAGCTGGCACGAGAGCGGCACCTCTTATTGGAACGGCGACGGTTTCACTGCAGAACGTCCGACCTACAATCTGACGTACGTACGCAGTAAGGCCTTCGATAGTACAGATGGCGGCTGGGATGACAAATCGAGAAATCCGGTGTTTATTGATACAGTCTCTTTCGGCAATAAGCGGAATTACCGGATATGGTCGGCTGATAAAGCTACATTCATCCGCAGCATCGGTGGGTATTCGTTCAAACGCGGCGGGAGCGGAGACGCACTCAACCTGCATGTAACGGGTGATGGTAAAGTAGATGCTTATTATAGTACATTCTGGAACAGCCAGAACTCGGAAATCGGACTCGAAGACGCCAATACAGTCAACATTTACGATTCCATCATCGGTAAGAATAACGGAACTTCTCTGTATAATTTGTCTGGAGGACAGTTAAATGTTGTCAATTCGGATGAATTTGTGTCTGGTGTGAAGGGTACAGACCCGCAATTTGTAAATGGTGCGAATTCGGCGTGGGAAGGCGGAAGCAGTGATTTCAACAGCCAAGCTTACGGAAATACGAAAGGCTATACGTATCCGGGCCCGAATAACACTCCGTACACGGTTCAAATCAACTCGGGCAACCTGTCGTTGGGGTTATATGGAACTGAAACAATCTTTGCCCAGGTGCGAGACAGCAACAATAATCCGGTTGCGGATCCCCAAAATATCATTTGGTACAGCAAAGACGGATTTATTACACGGCTCCTGCAGTCACGGGGAGCAAGTGCAATCGTGGAAGGGTTAAATCCCGGAACGACAGAGATTATAGCGGTGTATAAAGGCGAAGAAGCAAAAATTACGGTAACGGTTAATTAATGCTGTAAACCGGAACTTGCGACAAAGCTGCTTCGAGCTGCATCCTCATTAGCTGCGTGAGATTGGTTTGTTGTCCACATTAAACAAGCTATTTCAAGTGGAACGCAAGCTGAATCCATTCCCGATTCATTTCTTCTCCTTAGGCGAAACACGCCCTAATGTCCGCTATTCCCTTGGTCTGGAGGCGGATGTGATGTATCTGGAGTATATGAATATGAATGATGGGGCCGGCATGGGAATCCGCCAAATGAAGACGCGGATTATTGCTATGGGTGGCTGCTGTGAGCTGCGCTTGAAGCCAGTTCCCGGTGAAGATCGCCCCTGTAGGAAATAGGACGCTGAATTAAACAGACAGAACATCACTGATCCGTTCATGGCAGCACCCAGCTAATCAAGCAATGGGATTAGCTGGGTGCTGTATTATGTGCTTGTTATGTAGGAGCGCAAAGCGAATGGGAAGATTCCACGGGCAAATTCACGGCACGCCCAGGCAGTGGAAGCCTTCGGCAGGTTGGACGTCTTTTTGCCAATGCAGGCATTTCCGGGTCTACACCTATCGGTGGCACTGAGTGGTCCGGCTTCGAGGAGGTGGTGCGGATCAATGTCACCGGCGTGTTTTTTACCATTGAAGAGCGCTGCCTTACCTCAAGCCGGGCGCATCGGTGATTCTGGTGGGGATGATGAAGCGCACCACCTTTCAAAGAGCAGGCGAGGAATGCTGGGGAGCAGCTTTTCAGCAGGGTGTGTTTGACAAGCTTGCCCCGTTGGAGGATTGGGTGTGTACAGATGTGGATCCCTATATCGGTTTGGGCCATATGAGCAGGTTTACCGGACAGGATGAATTCCAATATGTCATCGGCAGGTTTGTGGAGCCGGCAGCTCCGGTGCCGGACGGCATGTATGCCGAGGACATACCCGCGGGAACCGTAGCAAAAATGTGGATCGAAGGCGATACACTGAACGATATTATCGACTGCGCGTATCTGCTGGGGACGGAGGCTATTGCCAAAACAGGGTACAAAATCGATCATGAGCATTTCTACTGGTGCGACATTTATACCTATGCCCGATATTGCACCCCGCTGGAAAAAGGGGACAAGATTATGTTGGACTATATCATGCCTGTGTTTAAAGACGCTTCTCCCATACATAGCTTCTGAAGGCGGGTGCAAAGCCCAGCTTCAGATAAAAGTCCATCGTGGAGCCCACATAAGCCTTCTCCGCCCCGTACCCGGCTAAACGGTGCAGGCCCTCCCATATGACCGCGCGGCTCAAACCCTTCATTCTGGCTGCGGGAATGGTGCCTACTGGCTCCAGAATACCGTGCCGGTTAACCGGGTCGTACCACAGGGTACAGAAGGATACCACCTCGCCCGCATTGTCCACCACGGAGAGATCCAGTTCCGCGCGGTAATCCGGGGCTTCCTTCATCCGCTGGAAGGCCAGCGGGCAGGTCCTGTCCTCGGCAGCATCGTAGTAACCGAAGGCTTTGGCATGGGCAACCGCCTTGGCTTCCGGCGTAACCTCCGCGCCGGCTTTTATCCGGCAGCCATCGGGAATAGGCATAGGCGCCAGATTTCCCAGAGGAAGAACAGAGAGCGTATCCTCCCGGCTCAGCCTGGTATAACCCCGCTCATACGCTATGGCTTCCCGCAGAGTGTCGTCTGCCGGAATCCGCAGCCGGAGGACCCGCTGATTCTTTTCCTGCAACGGCAAGTGCAGCTCCGCAAATGCAAACATCTCCTCCAATGTGGAGGCGGGCAGGGGATAGCGGATCTGGAAGAAGGCTTCGCCTCTCTCTTCCCCTTCGGAATTAACCACACCAGCGATGGCCCCGGCATCATCCTCCCAAACTCCGACCGTTTGCTCCCAATTGTCGTAAGTATTGTGCATGGTATGGCTGACTGCCCGGCAAAAATTCCAACGGTCAATCAGCCAGTTTCCCATGTTCCCCGATTCTGCGAAGCTTTCAACCAGCATATTGCGCACAGCTACAAAATCCCCGGACTGGTATCCACGCAGCTTCAAACCCATAGCTTCACCTGCTTTCAGCATGTCCGGATTGGATTTCCTTTTTTAGGACACCGGACCTTTATTATTTTATCAAACATATGGAAACACCTCCTATGCCCCATTTGACTATAACCAATCTTTCAAGAAACCAACTGTATCCTAGAAAAAACAACAAAGTGGCTGTGTTGCAGGCTCCCATTCCGAGGTATGCTTGTGTCATTGGTTTTACAAACAAGACATTCAGGAGGAGTAGCAATATGTTTAATGAAAAATTTGTGGAGGTCATCTCTCACGAGGGAGTTGTATCCATCGTCACCAGCGGGGCGGATGGGGCTCATGTATCCAATACGTGGAATTCCTATCTGGTTCTGGAGGGGGACAAGCTCCTGATTCCGGCCGCGGGGATGCGGAAAACACAGGTGAATATTGAACAAAACAACCAGGTTAAGGTCACCCTTGGCACAAGGGAAGTCATGGGCTACCGGTATATGGGGACCGGCTTCCTTATTGAAGGCACAGCCGCTTTTTTAACCTCGGGACCGGCATACAATTTAATGAAAGAGAAGTTCCCGTTTCTCAGCAGGGTTCTGGAAATTGAGGCGGTTTCTGTCAAGCAAACCCTCTGACCGGGACCATTCTTCAAGCGCTAAAAGCCTTGACTCTCCCCGCCGGCTGTGTATAATGGACATCAACCGCATAACTAGCTTTCTAGGGTTCCGCAGCAGTTTTTGCTGGTCTGGTCCGAGAGAAAGCGGCAGTCTGATGGACTGCTGACACGGAGGGAAAAAAGCCCGGGAGAATAGCTGCTTGTAGCAGTTTATTCTTCCGGTTTTTTCTGTTTTTATAATTTGGTTAGTGAAGAATAGTGAACTTAAGTATGTGTAATTATTGTCTTATTTTGTTTATTT
>JAQSYT010000455.1 GCA_029256065.1 Paenibacillaceae bacterium | reverse complement strand
CCCTGTGCAAATATTACCTGCTGCCCTATCTGGAGCAGTTCCATACCCTGCACCCGGATATCCGTATCCGGGTAACCAACCGGACCACGCCGGAAACGGTGCAGCTGTTGAAGGAGGGTAAAATCGATTTTGGGCTGGTCAGTCTTCCCACAGTGGACAAGCAGGTGGAAATCCGCCAAAGCGCTCCGCTGGAGGATTGTCTGGTGGGAGGCCGCAGCTTCATCAGTCTGTCCGGCAAGGGGCTTGCCATGGAGGAGATAGGGCAGTACCCGCTTTTGATGCTGGAGCCGGGAGCCAGCACCCGCAGCTTTTTGGACCGGTTTGCCGATTCCTGTGGAGTCGTGCTTACCCCGGAGTTCGAGCTGGGAAGTGTGGATCTGCTGGTGCAGTTTGCGCTGCGGGGGTTCGGCCTTACCTTTGTGCCGCGGCTTGCCGTGGCCGGGGAGCTGGCCGCGGAACGGCTGGTGGAGATTCCTGTCCGGCCCTCCTTGCCGGAGCGGCAAATGGGCATTGCTGCTTTGCGCGGTGTGCCCTTATCCGCGGCTGCCAAGGCATTTATCGCCTTGCTTCCATGGTGATTCTGCGGTTTTTCACCTTTTGCCAAAACCAAATGCTTTTACGTGCGGATATATAGGTGAGAGGATGTGAGAGGCTTGCGAAGCGATGAGCGCGCAAGAGACGTAGAAGCGTTGGCCCGGCTATGGGGCGGCCGTCTGTATGCGTTCTGCCGGAGGCTTGCCCCGTCCCGGGCAGATGCTGATGATTTGTACCAGCAGACCTTTCTGCGGATGCTGGATATGTCAGGGTGGGTGGATGAAGGCAATAATCCTGCAGGCTTTCTGATGGCGGTGGCGGCCCGGATATGGCGGGACGAACAGAATAAACGGGCCCGCAGGCACCGGATTGCCCCGGTGGACCCGGAGCCTGACCGGGTGGAGCTGGCTCCTGATGCCGGCAGGACGGAGCAAATTGTGGAGGATGCCATGCTGCGCCGGCAGGTGCAGGATTCCGTCTGCAAGCTGCCGGATATGCTGCGGATGCCGGTGCTGTTGTTCTATATGGGTGGCCTGTCGGTCCGGGAGGTTGCAGAAGCTCTCCATCTGCCCCAGGGCACAGTAAAAACCCGGCTTTATCAGGCCAGGCAGCAATTGAAATCCGAACTGGAGGGATATTCATAAATGAGAAAGCCTTTAACGGATGAAGAGTTGGATTCCCTGCTGTTCTCTGCCATGGGGGATGAAGCTATGGAGGTGCCCCCTTCGGTGCAGAACGCTGTGCGGGGGGAGCTGCTGAAGAGAAAAAGCCGGTTAACCCTGTATTGGTGGGTGCCGGCCCTAGCCGGATTGCTTCAAACAGCAGCGGCAGCCGGGGCGGTCCAGGTGCTGTTCCCCGGTTCAGTGATCGCGTACTTGGCAGCATGCGCCGGTGTTATCTGTTCCATAAGCGGATGTGTGCTGTGGGGGATTACCCGGAAAAAGTGGAAGGAGGAAGCAGGGTGATGCTGGATATGGCGGTATTAATCGGAATTATGGTTGCTGCATTTTTATTGTTTGCCGGAGCTATTGCCTGTTTCGGTGTCTGGACATACCGGGATGCCAAAGCCCGGGGGCTGGATTCGGCTGGATTGTGGACGGTTATTGTGGTGCTGATGCCCAATTTGCTGGGTTTTCTGCTGTACTTTCTGGTGGGGCGCAAGCAGCAGAAGATTGCCTGTCCCGTTTGCGGAAGCCTGACTGAACCGGGCAAAGCCTACTGCTCCAGCTGCGGAACCCGGTTGGGGGAAACGGTATTTGCGCCCGTTGAGCATAAATCGGGGAAGCGGATGCTGTTCGCAGGGCTTGGTTTAATTGTATTGGGCTTCTTTCTGGTTATCGGTATTTTCGTTAGCCAGGTTGTCGCTTCTCCCGAAACCTTCACCGCCCGCAATATGTCCATCGGCCAGGCCCAAACCTCCATGCCCGGGAGATGGAAGCTCTCTTTCTGGTATTTTGACGGGGAAAAGGCGCGGTCCATCCGGCTGAAGCACGGCGGCTCCCGGACCATGACCATCGACGCCAGGATTGAGTCGGGCACGGTGGAGGCAGGGATTACTGCAGAGGACGGGAAAGAGGAGCGGATTTCCCTCAATGAGCTGAACGGTCTGGAATCCCCCTACACTTGGGACCTGAGTGAATTTCCTGTTAATGCCAAGCTTACCCTACGCATCTATGGGGAAAAGGCCAAGGGCAAGTTTAATATGAAGTGGGAGCAGTAAGGATCTGATAGCCCAGCGGCACCCGGGGAGCTCCAATCGCCCGGATGCCGTTTTTTTTGCCTGCCTGCCGCCTACCTTCCCTGGGCCATGCCCTGGCTGCTCCGCTCCTTCTGGATGACGTCGTGAGCTCCGCCCTCCACAATGGTGGTGGAGGAGACGGTGGTGAGCCGCGCCTTCTGCTGGAGCTCAGGAATGTTCAGAGCGCCGCAGTTGCACATGGTGGATTTGATTTTGCTGACCGTAATGTCCAGATTATCCTTCAGCCGACCAGCATAAGGAATGAAGGAGTCGACGCCTTCCTCAAACTCCAGCTTCCCGGCTTTGGTTTCACTGTGATGGTCGTAGCGGTGCCAGTTGCGGGCACGGCTGGAGCCTTCACCCCAATATTCCTTCACAAAGCTGCCGCCTATCAGCAATTTCCGCCCCGGGCTTTCATCGAAACGGGCAAAGTACCGCCCCAGCATAACGAAATCCGCCCCCATGGCCAGAGCCAGCACGATGTGGTAGTCATGGACAATGCCGCCGTCGGAGCAGATGGGCACATAGATTCCTGTTTTGTCGGCATATTCCTGGCGCGCTGCCGCCACCTCGATGACGGATGTGGCCTGGCCTCTGCCAATGCCCTTTTGCTCCCGGGTAATGCAGATAGAGCCTCCACCGATGCCTACCTTAATAAAATCCGCCCCTGCCTCCGCCAGATAAAGAAAACCCTCCCTGTCCACCACATTGCCTGCTCCGATTTTGACCCGGTCCCCGAATGTGGACTTCAAGTACAAGATAGCTTCCGCCTGCCATTCCGAATAGCCGTCTGACGAATCGATGCAGAAGACGTCTGCTCCCGCTTCAAGCAATGCCGGAACCCGCTCCTTATAGTCACGGGTGTTGATGCCCGCGCCTACAATCAGCTGCTTGTTGCCGTCATGCAGCTCCAGGGGATGCTCCTTCAGGCTGTCATGGTCTTTACGGAATACCAGATGGAGCAGACGGTCATCCTTATCGACCACCGGCAGACAGTTGAGCTTGTTCTGCCAGATGATCTCATTAGCTTCAGCCAGTGATACCCCTTCAAGGGCCACCACCAGTGATTGGCGGGGTGTCATAAACCCGGCAATGGGTTCAGTCTCCGGCATCTGGTTTTCGCGGTAATCCCGGCTGGTTACAATCCCCGCCAGCTTTCCGTTGGATTGGCCGTTGTCGGTAATGGCTATAGTGGAATGGCCTGTTCTGGCCTTAAGCCGCAGCACATCCCCCAGGGTATGACCCGGTGTCAGATTGGAGTCGCTATCCACAAATCCCGCCTTGTATTTCTTCACCTTGCGGATCATTTCC
>JAQSYT010000074.1 GCA_029256065.1 Paenibacillaceae bacterium | reverse complement strand
TTTTGCGGACGTGGCTCAGTGGTAGAGCATCGCCTTGCCAAGGCGAGGGTCGAGGGTTCGAATCCCTTCGTCCGCTCCATATGCACCCTTAGCTCAGCTAGATAGAGCGTTTGACTACGAATCAAAAGGCCGGGAGTTCGAATCTCTCAGGGTGCGCTTAATTTTATATCGGGACGTAGCTCAGCTTGGTAGAGCACCTGGTTTGGGACCAGGGGGTCGCATGTTCAAATCGTGTCGTCCCGATTATATTTTTGCGGGTGTAGTTCAATGGTAGAACTTTAGCCTTCCAAGCTAATAGCGTGGGTTCGATTCCCATCACCCGCTTAAAGAAAATGGAAGCCATCAATGATGGCTTCTTTTCTTTTTTTATGGAAAATTATCAAATAACCTTCACGAATTCGCAGCTTGATAGGAGCTGCTATTTGCTATAATTGAAAATGATAATCAATATATATGATTAAGCTGCTTTGCTAGATATACGTATATTTTTTAATTGAAGGTTGGCAGAGGAGGCTGTTTCCGGGCATGAATATCAATGAAATCATGGAGGAGTACACGGCGGAGCCGATTATGATTCTGCCGACTTACTACCGCCGGCACCCTGTTGGGTATGTGGAGTCCGGATATATGACCACAGTATCTGCTTTTCTCTTTCCGGTGAAAGGAGAAGGGTACTTCAAGCTGGACAACCAGTCCTTCCGTTTCCGTCCGGGTATGGTGGTACACGGCTGCCCCGACAAGTGGTTGACCTCCGGGAATTTGACGGACAAACCATTGGAGTTCTACATTATGTATTACCGTCATGAGAAGGCCAGCGGTGGATGGATGCACCGGGCATATGAGATGGAGATCGGTTCTTGTCCCAGTTTAATTGCCACCCTCAAAATGCTGGCGGATGTCTCCAAACACCCGGACAGCTTTTCCAAGCTTCAGGCCAAATCCCTGGTGTATACCGTGCTCTCAGAGCTGTTCGGCATT
The DNA here is from genome assembly GCA_029256065.1 of Paenibacillaceae bacterium. Classification (GTDB taxonomy): domain Bacteria; phylum Bacillota; class Bacilli; order Paenibacillales; family NBRC-103111; genus Paenibacillus_AR. The sequence continues at coordinate 16,619 of JAQSYT010000074.1, read as the reverse complement.
ATGAAGAGTTCATCCAGAAACAATGAGGTCCAAAGCATGGTAGAGGAAGCGAGAGGGTACATAGAGTTTCATCATATGCGGCAGCATACCCTTTGTGACTTGGCTGGCCGGTATGGGATGTGCCCCAAGTATTTCTCGGAGGTGTTCAAAAAACACACGGGCATCAGCCCTATCGACTATTTGATCGCATACCGGATGAAGGAGGCCCACCGCCTGCTGACGTCTACCTGTGCTACCGTAAAAGAAATCTCCGAAATGGTAGGGTATGCCGATGCCTATTATTTCAGCAGGCTGTTCAAAAAACAGTTCGGCCTCGCCCCTACTCAACTCCGTGCACTCCCCATTGAACAGGCCAACTAAAAACAATTACAGAAAAGGAAATTGTCCATCCCCCATTCAGGAAATCCTCCATTTCTCTCCCTTTACGCACATGCTAGAATGCTTTATATGTTGCAATTGCGAATCGTTATCAATGAGGAGAGTTGCATAATAGAGAATCTGCATTCAAAAAGTGGAGGGATTAGATTGAGGAAGCTATTGGCATTATGTTTGACATTCGCATTTGCAGCCGGGCTGATTGCAGGCTGTGGCGGTAAAGAAGCGACCGATGGAAATACTTCTGCTGCCGGAGCAAGTCCTGCCGCAACCGTTGCGGCTAGCGCAGGTGCTGCTGCCTCTACAGCTCCAAAAGCGGAAGCTGCTGCATTTCCGCTGACATACAAGGATGCACTGGGCAATGATGTGGTGATTAAGGAGCGGCCGAAGCGTGTAGCGGTTGCCTTCTTCCATTTCATTGAACCATGGTTCTCTCTGGGTGTTACTCCGGTAGCGGGCGATAACACAAGCTCACTGTTCGGATTCCTATCCTTCCAGCCCTTCATTAAAGAGCAAGCCAATGTTCTGGACTTGGGAAGTCCTGTGAGTGTGGAGAAGGTGCTAGAATCGAAGCCCGACCTGATCATTGCCGCCACTCCTTACAATGACAAGATTATGGATCAATTGAAGCAAATTGCTCCTGTGGTTGTATTAAAGAATGAATTGGATTGGAAAGGACGTCTGCTTGAATTTTCCAAGCTGATTGGCGAGTCCAAGAAAGGCCAGGACAAGGTAGCCGAGATTGAAAAGCTGATCGTCACTAACCGGGAGAAGCTGGCTGCAAAGAAGGATCAGACGGTTGCCTTCATATCCTTTAACAATAAAGGAACGTATACAGCATTCGGTTTGGACCGCTGCGTAGCCTTCTATGACAAAACAGCCGGCTTGGGTCTGACTGCACCCGCCAACTATCCTGCTGTGCACGGTAAAGACAATATCTTTACCCTGGAAGGACTGTTGCAGTTGAACCCCAGCTATATCTTCCTGTGGGATGATATGACCAGCAACTCCGAAGAGACAACTCTGGAGGAGCTGAAGAAAAACCCGGTCTGGAATACGCTGACTGCCGTCAAGAACAATCACGTGTTTATCATTGACCGTGCTGCCTTCTCCGCAGGCCCTCTGGGTGTGGAGTACGGCGTGAAGGCCGTCACTGATTTCATGCTGAAATAAATAAAGCCTGACAGAACCAAACAGGTATCCGTCCAGAAAAAGGGCGGGGCCTGTTTTGGCATATTGTCTATTGAGGTTACGGCGTAGGAGGCAACAGGAATGAACCGCGAGACAGCAAAAGTGCTGGGAATGCCCGGATCTGTTAAAGGTAAAATCCATCCCGGCTGGCTGATTATTCTGGCCGGGCTTGCTGTGTTGTTAATCGGAATGCTCTATTCCGTTTCCAAAGGCTCCATGGCTATTCCCGTTCAAGTGGCCTGGGATGCAGTATTTCACCGGGATATGACCAATCCCCAGCACATGGTGATCTATAACCTCCGGCTGCCCAGGGTGATTGCCAGCGCCTTGATCGGCGCCTCCTTCGGTGTGGCAGGAGCTCTGATGCAGGGCATGACCCGTAATCCTATGGCGGATGCGGGGTTAATGGGATTAAACGCAGGAGCGGGATTTATGCTGTCCATCTGCTTTGCGTTTTTTTCGGGAATCTCCTATCTGGAAATTATTATTCTCTCCTTCGCAGGAGCGGCTATGGGCGCCGGCTTGGTGTACGGCATTGCATCCCTGCAGCGGGGTGGGGCATCCCCCATGAGGCTGGTCCTGGCGGGGGCGGCGGTGACGGCGCTATTAACTGCGCTTAGTCAAAGCATTGCCATCTACTTTAATGTGGCGCGGAGCCTGATGTTCTGGACCTCCGGCGGTGTAGCGGGCAGTGATTGGAGCCAGCTGAAGCTGGTGGCACCTATTACAATAGCGGCCATCATAGGAGCCATGCTGCTCTCCCGTTCGGTTTCCCTGATGAACCTGGGTGAGGATGTGGCTCAGGGTCTGGGGCTGAAAACAGCGGCTGTAAAAACCATCGGAACGATTCTGGTGCTTCTCCTGGCAGGCGCATCCGTTGCTGTGGTAGGAGCGGTGGGTTTTATCGGTCTGGTAGTTCCTCATCTGTGCCGCTCTCTGGTGGGAGTGGACTACCGCTACATTATTCCGGCCTCCGCGGTATTCGGTGCCCTGCTGCTGGTGACGGCGGATCTGGCGGCCAGAACCATCAATCCGCCCTCGGAAATTCCCATCGGTGCGTTGGTGGCATTAATAGGTGTGCCGTTCTTCCTTTATCTGGCCCGCAAGCAAAGGAGGGCTGGCTGAAGATGGCTCAAATCAATTTGACCATGGAGCAATACCGCCGGAAAACCTTCCGCCGGAATGTGGTGGTGGCGGTGGTTGTCACTGTTCTGCTTGCCATTTCATTTGTCATCAGCATGAATACAGGCTTCTCTAAGCTGACGCCATTGGATACCATCCGGACCTTGTTCGGGGGAGGTACGGAAAAGGAAAATATGGTGCTGTTCCAATTCCGTCTGCCCCGTATTGTCCTCTCTCTGCTGGTCGGTGCAGGACTGGGCTTGGCCGGTTCCATCATACAGGGGGTGGCCCGCAATCCGTTGGCTGATCCCGGTCTGCTGGGTATCAATGCAGGCGCGGGGTTAATGGTGCTGCTGTTCATTATGGTGTTCGGCGCCAAATCCACCGGTTCCATCTTCCTGCTGCCGGTTCTGGCGTTGGCCGGAGCGGGTGCAGCCGCCGTGCTGATCTATATCCTGGCCTACAAAAGAGAGGAAGGCATCAGCCCGATCCGGCTCATCCTGGTGGGCATTGCCCTGCAGGCAGGCATCAGCTCGGTCATGACTGTGCTGGTGATGAGTTTGGATGAAGCCCAATTCGACTTTCTGATCCAATGGCAGGCAGGCAGTATTTGGGGCTCGAACTGGAAGTTTGTTTGGGCGCTTTTGCCCTGGCTGATTGTGCTGGTGCCCTATGTATGGTCCAAGTCTCGCATGCTGGATGCCCTGAACCTGGGAGATGATGTGGCAAGCGGCCTGGGAGCGAGGGTGGAGAAGGAGCGGCGCAGTCTGCTTCTGGCTGCGGTGGGGTTGGCAGCCTCCTGTGTGGCGGTCAGCGGCAGCATTAGCTTTGTGGGCCTGATTGCTCCGCATCTGGCCAAAATGCTCACGGGAACCCGCCACCATGTTCTGCTTCCGATCTCAGCTTTGACGGGAGCGCTGATCGTATCTGCCGCGGACACCCTGGGACGGATTGTGGTCAGTCCCGACGAGCTTCCCGCCGGCCTTGTGGTGGCTGTGGTGGGAGGACCGTATTTTCTGTACCTGTTAATTCGGAGCGGCAAATAATCCATTATTCTTACGATTCGGGGGCTCCCCCAAAAGTACCCGGAATTTGCTTCGAAGCATCTCGTCACTTTTGGGGGATTGTTTGATAAAAAAGAAAGCGGGTGAGTCCGACGATTATTCAAGACAGCGCTGTTTCCGGGCTTCAGCACCTGCGCCGGTTGTCCGCAGTGAAGTCGGAACGGGCCATCGAAATGCTGACCCCGGCAGCCAATCCGGGCAGCCATTGCCCTATGCATACTACCCTGTCCCTGGCCGGACGGATGGCCGGTGTGTCCACCTTGGTGATCGGCATGCCGGAATGCGGCACCTACAGCAAAATGGTCATCCCGGAGCCTTACGGTAAACTTGGCGAGCTTCACTGGGTGTATCTTTTGGACGGCAATGAGGTGGTATTCGGCTGCAGCAAGGGTTTAAGCGAGGCCATCAAAGAAATGGATGCCGCAGGGGCACGGGCTATTCTCCTGATTGTCACCTGCATTCCCAACCTGATTGCAGAAGACGTGGAAATGCTGGTGCAGGAGCTGGAGCCGCAGCTTTCAACGGCGAGGCTTGCCGTGGTGCAGGCCGCCCATTTTACCTGCAGCAGCTATCCGCCGGGGTACTGGCGAACACTGGCTGCCATGGGCAGCTTGATGGAAGAGGGGCCGGACACCGGCACTGCCCGCACCATCAATGTGATGAGCTTCGGTGCGCCGCGGAATGCGGTTGGAACGGAGCTGGAGCAGCTTTTGGGCGGGCAGGGCTGGCATATCAGGCACCTGGGTCCCGGCTCTGCTTTGGATGATTACCTGGAGGCGCCCAAGGCGTCCCTTAACATTGTGGCTTCCCCGCATTATGCCGAGCTGGCGGCAGTTATGGAGAAGCAGCTGGGCATTCCGGCCGTTCAGCTGCACAGCGCCTATAGCGGCGCAGATATCGGAAAGGCATATGAGCGGATTGCTGAATTATTGGACATCCCTCAAGAAGAAGCCCTGCATCCTGCTCATGAGGAGCTGCTCCGTCTGGAGCGGGAAGCGGAAAACCAAATGAAGGGAATTACCTTCGCCATTACAGACGGGCGTGTAGACCCTCTGCCATTAGCTGCGTATTGGGTCCAACTGGGCATGGAACCGCTCCTGATTCATATGGAGGGCTTCGGGCAAGGGGATAAGGCATGGGGTCGGACTATTGTCAAAAGCGGATATGATCCGCTGATTTGCCACATGGCCAATCCGGAAGCAGATGCGGCGGTTATTGCAGAGCTGTCACCCGGTATATGTGTGGGACGGCCCTTGGCCCCCCGGGCACAGGGAACGGCTTATCTGGAGGGGCTGTCAGCATCTGCTGCCACCTGCGGCTACGCCCGGAGCATCGGGATTTTGGAGAGCTTGTTCAAGGCTATACAACAAGAAGAGTAAGGGAGGGGGAGAGAGCTATGGGATTGTACCGGTTTCGTCCGCCCGCATCCGGGAGGATGGGGATCCTGTGGACCCTGTCCACCATCCGCAATGCCGCTTTGGTGGAGTTCGGCTCCATGGGCCATATGGTGTACGCGCGGGTTGCTTTGGAGCGAATGGGAGTAAGCGGAGCCTGCGGGTTATATGCCACGCATCTGAATGAAAACGATATTGCATTGGGATCCACGGACCGGCTGCTGGATGCAGTGCGGAATGTTATCCAAAAGGATGCGCCACAAGCTGTTTTCCTGCTGCCGTCCTCTGTTCCGGAAATTATTGGGACGGATTTGGGTGCCTTGGCCCGGGAGCTGGGCGGGCTGTACCCCAAGGTGCCGGTTATCTCCTTCGGCAAAGGGGGCTTCCATGAGGACGCCTGCCACGGCGTGGAGGAGGCGTTGGCTGTTCTGGCCCGGGAGCTGGCATTGCCGCCGGGACAGAGACAGGGTGATGCAGCTGAGCAGGGAGCAGAGCCCGGCACCTTCAACATTATCGGCTCCTGCGCCGACCGCTTCCGCTTCCGGGCGGAGGCCGCCGAGCTGGAGCGCCTGATGTGGGGAGCCTTCGGGATGAAGCCCCAATGCATCATGACCGCAGAGGCTTCAGTGGAATCGCTGCGTACGCTTGGCACCGCAAGCCTCAATCTGGCGGTGCGGGGTGAAGCAGTGGCCGCTGCTGAACTATTGAAAAGCAGCTATAGGACCGCTTATGTGCAGGGATGTCCTTATGGTATAGAAGGAACCACCCGCTGGCTGGTGCAGGTGGGGGAAGCTATCGGGCGCAAGCCGGATGCCGGATTTATCAGCCGGGAGTCAGCGGAAGCCAAACAAGCCGCCCGCCAGTTGGTGCCGGCCGTCCGCTACCGCAAAGGCAAAGCGCGCCTGTTCCTGGGCGGACCTGCCGACAGTGTGGCGGGAATAAGTGCCTTTGCCCAAGAGGAGCTGGATATGACGGTGGAAGCTGCGTGGCGTGATAGTCTCTACGGAGATAGCGGTACGTTGCCCTTCTACACGGAACGGCAGTGGATGGAGGCGGCAAAGGCTGCAGAGGGCGCCATTCTGATGGCCAGCGGCCAGACCCTGCAATGGGCGGGCCGTCCGGATACACTGCAGATTGCCAACCCTGATCTGGCGTGGCGGATCAATCCGCATGGGCTTCCTTTTGCCGGATACCGCGGGGCTTTGCATCTGATGGAGCTGTGGGCCAACGAAATCAACCGTGACAATTGAGCAAGCCGTTTACCAGAGAAAGGGGCATCCGACCGAATGACTAACGAACCGACAGGCAAAAGCTTGAATCTGCCGCCGCCGGAAACGCCTCCGGTTGGTTTTGCCTTAGCCGGAACCGAATGTATGGAGGTCCGCTCCAACGCCTCCGGCAGGGAATACCGGATTATGCTTGCCCTCCCCCAAAGCCCGCCGCCGGCTGCCGGGTATCCGGTTATTTATCTGCTGGATGCCGAAATGTGCTTCGGCACGGCTGTGGAGGCTGTGCGCTGGCAGACGAAGCCGCCCAAGGGCTATGATCCTGCAGTGGTGGTAGGCATCGGCTATCCGCCGCATCTGGAGCGGGTACAGGAGCGGTTCTTCGATTACACCACCCCTGCCGATCTGGCCAAGCTTCCTGACCGGGGGAGCCGCGGTCCGTGGCCGCCCTTAGGCGGAGCGGATGCATTCCTCGATTTCATTGAGCAGGAGCTGATGCCTGCGGTGGAGGCCCGTTTTCCTGTGGACCGGAGCAGGCTGGCTTTTATGGGGCATTCCATGGGCGGGTTTCTGGTGCTGCATGCGCTGTTTACCAGGAAGCCCGTGTTCCGGACCTATGTGGCTGGCAGCCCTTCCATCTGGTGGAACGGCAATGAGCTGCTGGAGGAGGAAGCGGTCTTCCGGAGGAAGCTGGAGGAAGAGGCTGGAGATGCGCTTGCAGCAGGATATCCGGGGAGGCGGGAGGATCAGGAGTGTTCACAAAAGCCGGAGCGTATGCTGCTGATTGCCGCAGGCGGGCATGAAGGCGGAGGCGACAGCCGCATGCTGGAGAATGCCATGGAAATGGGAGCGCGGCTGTCGGCTCTCCACTCTCTCTCGCTGAATGTGGTTGTGAAGGAATTCGAGGGAGAGGGCCATATTTCGGTGGTTCCCGCTTTGTTAGCGAAGGGAATCCGGCTGGCATTAGCTAGAAACGGAGAGGAACGGGCATGGAATGTCTGAGCCTTTCTGACCACTGTCAGGAAAAAAGTCTTGCGAACAGCGGCCTATCCTTTTATAATGATAACAGTTCTCATTTAGAATGATAATGCGAATCATTATTATTGCGGGAAACTTTAGCTATGAGGGGAGTAATTTTTGTTATGAAAAAGCTTGGTTTGACAGCATCGGTAGTATTGGGTCTGGGAATGATTCTGGGGGCTTGCGGCAGCAGCAATAATGCGGCAGAGTCCTCTTCCGCAGCTTCTGCCAGTCCGGCAGTCAGCGCATCGGTTGCAGCCTCCGCAAGTCCTGCTGCAGCTCCGGCGGATCAAGGACCCAAGACCATTACATATTTGGACAAGCAATATCAGCTGGGCGGCACCAAGAATATTGTAGTTGCCAGCTTAGAGGCTATGGAGGATGCGGCTGTTCTGGGTGTGAAGCCCGTAGGCGCCGTTACCGACGGTGTAAAAATCCCCGACTACATGGCGAAGGCTATGGAGGGTGCCGTAGAAGTGGGCAACCGCCAGCAGCCGAATGCGGAAGCCATCCTGAAGCTGAAGGCCGATGTCATCATGGGTACCTCCAAGTTCCAGGCTGCTGTGGTGGAGCAATTGAACAAGGTCGCTCCCATGATCCCTGTTTCCCACATCTCCTCCAATTGGGAGGCCAACCTGCTGGTAATGGGCCAAATTGCCGGCAAAGAGGCGCAAGCCAAGGAGATTATCGAGAAGTACAAGAAGGATGCCGCCGCTGCCAAGGATAAAATTGCAGCTAACGTGAAGGACAAGAAGGTTCTCATGCTGCGTGTCCGCACCGGCAGCCTTTATGCATATCCTGCTGATGTTTATTTCAACCCATCCTTCTACACCGATCTGGGCATTGCCGTTCCTGAGGAGCTTAAGGCTGTGAAGGCCCAAGAGCTTGTATCCATCGAGAAGCTGGCTGAGATCAACCCTGACTACCTGTTCGTCCAATTCGCCGATGCAGAAAACAAGGATCAGCCCAAGTCTCTGGAGGAGCTGCAGAACAATCCCATCTGGAAAAGTTTGAAGGCTGCGAAAAACGGCAAGGTCTTCGTTAACATTGTAGACCCCAGCGCACAAGGCGGTACCTCCTGGAGCAAGCTGGCATTCCTGGATAAGGCCGTTGGCGCGCTCAGCCAATAAGCCCCATGTCGCATAAGGCGGTTTCACCCTACCTGATTTTGGCGGTTTCCCCCGTTGCTATCGTGCTGGTTCTGCTGGCTTCCGTTATGTACGGAGCCAAGTCCATGGATTGGACGACGGTAAGGGATGCCTTCTTTCATTTTGATCCGGATAATGTGAACCATCAGATTGTGCTCCACTCCCGGCTGCCCCGGGCGGCGGGAGCCCTTCTGATCGGCGGATTCCTGGCCATGTCGGGCGCCATGATGCAGGGGATGACCAGAAACTATCTGGCATCCCCCGCTATTATGGGCGTCTCCGATGGGGCCGCTTTTGCTATTACCGTGACTATGATTCTGATGCCCAACGGCTCCTCCCTGGGACTGGTGGCAAGCTCGTTTATTGGATCAGCCTGCGGAGTGGCCTTGGTTTTTCTGCTGTCCTGGATGATTCCCGGAGGAATGGCTCCGGTCCGCATGGCGATTCTGGGCACGATTATCGGTACCTTCCTAAGCAGCGCTTCGGCGGCGTTGGCCATCTCCTTCAACATCTCCCAGAACGTCAGCTTCTGGTTCAACGCCCGGCTTCACCAGATGAACCCGGACTTGGTCAAGCTGGCGCTGCCGCTAGGAATAATCGGATTGGCTGTGGCACTTATTCTGGCCCGCTCCATCACCATCATTTCCCTGGGTGATGATATCGCGGCGGGACTGGGACAGCGCACCTTCTGGGTGAAGCTGGCTACCATGTGCTGCGTGGCGCTGCTGACGGGAGTATCCGTTGCCTTGGCAGGCAAAATTGCTTTTGTGGGGCTCCTCATTCCCCATATGACCCGCTATTTGGTGGGGGTGGACTACCGGTGGGTGATTCCCTGCTCCGGTATTATGGGGGCTGTTTTTCTAGGCTTGTCGGATGTGCTCAGCCGGTTCATGAACTATCCCTTCGAAACACCCATCGGCGTCGTCACCTCCGCTGTAGGCATCCCGTTTTTCCTGTACCTGATCCGTACGAGGGGAGGCGGAGAGCGTGCATCCTAGAACCACACCCTTGCGTTTAACCGCTGTGATCGTGACGGGGCTGGTATTGTCCGTTGTCGTGGCTTATCTCAGCCTTACCAGCGGAGAGTTTGACCTGACTGTACCGGAGGTGGTGAATACGCTCTTCCGTCTGGAGAGCACACCGCAGCGGGATCTGGTGATATTCGATTTCCGCCTGCCCCGAATTGTGCTGGGGGCATTGGTGGGAGCCGGGCTGGCTGCAGCAGGGGCGGTTATACAAGGAGTAAGCCGAAACGGCTTGGCAGATCCGGGCATTCTCGGCATTAACGCCGGAGCCGGAGCGGCTATTGTGACCTTCATGTTCCTGTACCAGGGCCAGATCCGCACGACCGGCTGGTCCGCTATTCTAGCCATGCCCTTCTTCGGACTAGTAGGCGGTATTGCCGCCGCTATCCTGATTTACCTGTTTGCCTGGAAATCCGGGCGGCTGGACCCCCAGCGTCTGTTGCTGACAGGGATCGCCATCAGCTCCGGCTTCGGGGCGTGGACCTTATTCTTGTCCTTAAAAATGAACGCTTCGGATTTTGAAATGGCTACCGTCTGGCTGTCTGGCAGTATCTGGAGCGCCAATTGGAAGTTTGTTGTATCCATTGCTCCCTGGCTGATTATCCTGATGCCGGTGATTTACCGGAAATCCTATGTTCTGGATTTGTTCCAGCTGCACGAAAGCAGTGCCATCAGTCTGGGAGTCCGTACGGAGCGGGAGAAATCCCTGCTGCTTCTGGCCAGCATCGGGATGGTCAGCGCCTGTGTGTCCATCTCGGGCGGCATCGGCTTTGTCGGGCTGCTGGCTCCCCACATTGCCAGGAGACTGGTGGGCCTGCATCACCGCCATATGCTGCCGGTCTGCACCATTATGGGAATGCTGCTGGTGCTGCTGGCGGATTACATCGGCAAGAATGTGGTTTCCCCCGCTGAAGTGCCCGTAGGCATTGTTATTGCGATTATCGGCGTCCCTTATTTTGTCACCCTGCTTATGAAACGCCCGGCTTAGAGGAGGCTTGAACCGCATGCTTATGAAAGGCAGCCTGATCAAGGACCAGTTGGACAACCGGGAGGTCACCATCTACATCCCTCCCTCCTGCGGAGCCTGCAACCTGACGTTCCCCCTGCTTCTGGTGCAGGATGGGGATTATCTCTTCTCCTCCAATACCGAGCTGTTGGAGTGCAGCTTTGCCCAGGGCAGCCTGCCGGAGATGATTATTGCCGGCGTGAAGCCGGTTAACCGGCTGAATGAGTATACCCCCTGGCCTGCACCTGCGCTTGTGCCGGAGCGTCCGGACTTCGGCGGAGAGGGTTCTGAATATATCCGTTTTTTGACGGAGCGTCTTCTGCCGTATCTGATGTCCAACTATTACGCTGACGGCCGCCGGGAAATGACCGGCATCATCGGCGCCTCCTTGGGCGGGCTGCTCTCCTATTATGCGGGCGCCATCCGTCCGGATGTGTTCGGCAGGATAGGCATGCTGTCTGCCTCACTCTGGTACCGGGGGATGATGGATTTCATGCGGGAGGATGCTCCGGAGGCTGCGGGACGGGACCAACGGATATATATGTCCGTCGGCACCCGGGAGGGAGAGGGCAAGGAGACCATCCAGAAGGACATGCCGGTGTTGAACCGTGAAGCCTTCGACTTGCTGGCCAAGAGCGGGCTTGGCCATGACCGTCTCCGGCTGGAGGTTGTGGAAGGTGCATTCCACGAGCATTCCAGCTTTGTACGGCGCTTCCCTGAGGCAGTGGAATGGCTGTTCGGACGTCCTGCCGGATTTCTGGAAGAGGCAGCAGCCACATGGAAGGAGAAGTGAACGGTATGGATGGAGCGATACAAGAGCTTTCTGTTGCTTTGGAGGAGGAGGGACCGGTTCATGTGCCGGGTACGGAGGCCTGGATCATGGAGTGGCCGGCTTCCAGCCGTTCCTACCGCATTATGGCGTCAGTGCCTGCTGAAGAAGCCCCTCCCGAGGGCTTTCCCGTGATTTATCTTCTGGACGGGGATTCCTGCTTCGCCCTGGCAGCGGAAACCCTCCGTTTGATGACCCGCAAGCCCCACGGCTATGATTCGGCCATTCTTATCGGCATCGGCTATCCGGCAGGGAAGGATGCATCCAAGGAGCGTTTCCGGGACTATACCACGCCTTCGGGGGAATCCATGCTGCCCAAGCGGGGTGACGGCTCGCCTTGGCCGGAGATCGGCGGCGCGGCGGCTTTCCTGGACTTTATCACCAGTGGTCTGAAGCCGCTGGTGGCCAAGCGCTACCCGGTGAATTCCCGCAGGCAGTCGCTGTTCGGGCATTCCCTGGGCGGTTTCCTGGTGCTGCACGCGCTGTTCACCCGGAGGGGGGAATTCGCCGCCTATGTGGCCGGCAGCCCCTCCATCTGGTGGGCGGACCGGGTGCTGCTTCAGGAGGAGGAGGTCTTCCGGCAGCAGGCGGAGGCGGCGGGCGTTGACGGCTCTGCCCCTCCCATCGAGTTATTCATTGGCATCGGAGAGCTGGAGAAAGGGCATCAAAGCCGGTTGTGGGAGAATGCGGAGGAGATGGCGGAACGGCTTACTGCCAGACCGCCTGCATGCCTTATGACCACATTCGGCAGGTTTGAAGGAGACGGTCATGTTTCGGTGATACCCGCGCTGATTGCCAAAGGCATCCGTATCGCATTATCCAAATCCCATGACGAAAGGGGACGCATTATATGAAGAATCGTTTGTACACCCAGCAATTGGATATTGCCTATGAAAGCCGGCTGATCGTGGAGGATCTTAATCTCTCTATTCCCTCCGGCAAAATTACCGCCTTGGTGGGAGCTAACGGCTCAGGAAAATCCACCATTCTGAAAACCATGTCCCGGATTTTGAAGCCGCGCAAGGGCAGCGTGTTCCTGGACAGCAAGGCCATCCACCAGCAATCCACCAAGGATGTGGCCAAGCAGCTGGCGATTCTGCCCCAGAATCCGGTGGCCCCGGATGGTTTGACGGTGGGTGAGCTGGTTGGTTATGGCCGCTTCCCCCATCAGAAGGGCTTCGGCACCCAGACCCGGGAGGACCGGGATATTATCCGCTGGGCCATCCAGGTGACGGCTATGGAGGATTTCTTCGACCGTCCGGTGGACCAGCTCTCCGGCGGCCAGCGGCAGCGGGCATGGATTGCCATGGCTCTGGCGCAGCAGACAGACATTCTCTTCCTGGATGAGCCGACCACGTTCCTGGACATGGGGCACCAGCTTGAGGTGCTGAAGCTGCTGCAGAAGCTGAATCAGGAGGAGGGCAGGACCATCGTAATGGTGGTGCATGACCTGAACCATGCAACCCGTTATGCGGGGCATATGGTGGCCATTAAGTCGGGCAAGGTGGTCAGCCAGGGCACACCGACGGAGGTTATGACCCGGGATGTGCTCCGGCTGGTATTCGGCATTGAGGCGGACATTATCTCCGATCCGCGGACAGGCGTTCCGTTGTGCCTGCCCTTTGAGCTGGCGCGGGAGGAAGCAGAGGCTGCGGCTCCGGCAAGCCGTGAGCTTCTGGCTGCAGGCGGCCGGGGGCGCTAAGGAGAGGCTCCGCGGAGGTCGGGCGGGCATTGATTTGATCTCTGATTGGGATGCCCCGGTGGTTTGGGGCATATAGCTACGCTGCAATCGAGAGCCGTTTCCGCTGAGGGAGACGGTTCTTTTTTTGTGCTCTCCTGAAGCCGGAAGTGGAGCAGGGTCTCCCAAACGGACTGAGATTCCGCTATTTGCGGAAAATAAGGGATTGTGGGTCCGATAGAATGGAACTGCAGGTAACGGGGAGGTCATTTTCAAGAGCAGCGGTTTCGTCAAAATAGGGTATGACTACCACCAGAGGACAAATTTCCATCCCGGAAAAACAAAAATCATTTTGACAGACGGAATTGCGCATGCTATTTTTGTATGAAAAGCAATTCTGCAGGACGTCTATTATCGCAATTTGTCCGAAAGATCCGAATTTTTTATTCCATTCCCTCTATATTTATTCGGATCAGCTGTGATAAAATAAACTAATCTAAGTTTCGAGTCTGATAAAGAGCGATTAATACAGACCGGTGTAGAACCATTTAGGCTAACGGGGTGAGGAGCATGTCGGAATACATACTGGCCGCCAAGGGGACCAGCAATAATCTGCTGCGGCGGGATATCCGCTTTCTGGCCAACATACTGGGAGAGGTATTGGTCGGTCAAGGCGGGGAAGAATTGTTGAACGTGGTTGAGAAAATCAGAGAAATGAGCAAATCCATGCGGCTTGCTTATGACTCGGATATTTATAAGGAGTACATGTCGACGATTCACAGCTTGAGTCCGGCGATCCGGCACCAGGTGATCCGTGCGTTCGCTATTTATTTTCAATTGGTGAACATTGCCGAGCAGAACCACCGCATCCGCCGGAAGCGCGACTATGACCGCACCGCCGGTGAGACCATCCAGCCCGGCTCCATTGAGAGCATCATTAAGGAGCTGCAGATCCGGGATATTACCGCGGAAGAGATCCAGGACATTCTGGAGGGCATCTCCCTGGAGCTGGTGATGACCGCGCATCCTACGGAAGCCACCCGCAAGGCAGTGCTGGACATCCACCACCGGATTGCCGACCAGATGATGGAGCTGGACAATCCGATGCTTACCTACCGGGAGCGGGAGCAGCTCCGCAGCTGTCTGCACGGTGAGATTCTCGCTCTGTGGCAAACCGACGAGCTGCGCGACCGGAAGCCCACTGTTTTGGACGAGGTGCGTAATGGGCTGTATTATTTCGATGAAACCCTCTGCGATGTGCTGCCGGAGGTTTATGCAGAATTGGAACGATGTTTAGAGAAATATTATCCTGACCAATCGTGGCATGTGCCTACCTTCCTGCGTTTCGGTTCCTGGATCGGCGGGGACCGGGACGGCAATCCGTCTGTAACCTCCTCCGTTACCTTCGAGGCACTGGGTATGCACCGGGCATTGGCCCTTCAGAAATATGAGGAATCCCTCCGGGACGCCTTGAACTATATGAGCTTCAGCTCCAGCATTGTAAAGGTGACCGATGAGCTCCTCAAGTCCATTGAGGACGAGCGGGATTGTATGGATCTGGACATTGAGGATGCTTGGAGAAACCAGAAGGAGCCTTACCGGATCAAGCTGACCTACATGCTGGAAAAGGTGCAGAACACGGGGAATCCCCATTTCCATAATCCCTCGGCCCGCTATTGGTCTCCCGATGAATTCATCCGTGATCTGCAAATTGTGGACCGCAGCCTGCGCAGCCATTATGCGGGACAAATTGCAGACCGGTTTATCCGCAAGCTTATCCGGCAGGTGGAGCTGTTCGGGTTCCATATGAGCACCCTGGATATCCGCCAGCACAGTAAGGAGCATGAGAATGCCATCTCCGAAATTTTCAGAATCATCGGATTAACCGATCATTACGGGGATTTGCCTGAGGACGGCAAGGTGGCTCTTCTCACGGAGGTGTTGAACGACCCGCGTCCCATTATCTCCCCTTACTTTGAATACTCCGAATCCACCATGGAATGCTTGAATGTGTACCGTACCGTTCAGGCCGCCCAAAAGGAATTCGGCGTTAACTGCATCAAGAGCTATCTGATCAGCATGACCCAAAGCGCCAGCGACCTGCTGGAGGTGATGGTGTTCAGCAAGGAGGTCGGGCTTTACCGCAGGGATAAGGACGGGGAGCTAATCTGTACCCTGCAGCCGGTGCCTTTATTCGAGACCATCGACGATCTTCATGATGCGCCTGCCATTATGGCCACCTTGTTCGCCATTCCCGCTTACCGGGATGCGGTGGCCAGCACCAACAACCAGCAGGAAATTATGCTGGGTTATTCCGACAGCAACAAGGACGGCGGCGCCATTACAGCCAACTGGGAGCTGCGGCTGGCCTTGAAGGATCTGACGGAGATGGCTCGCTCCTTCTCTGTAAAGCTGAAGTTTTTCCATGGCCGCGGCGGAGCCTTGGGCCGCGGCGGCATGCCGCTGAACCGCAGTATTCTGGCCCAGCCACCCGAAACCATCGGAGGGGGCATCAAGATTACCGAGCAGGGAGAGGTGCTCTCCCAACGCTACGCCATGAAGGGCATCGCCTACCGGAGCCTGGAGCAGGCCACTTGGGCGCTGCTGACGGCTGCGGTGATGTCCCGCCATCCCCAAAGCGATATTCATGAGCATAAATACGAGACGATTATGAAGGAAATCTCCGACGCGTCTCTTAAGAAATATCAGGAGCTGGTTTTCGGCGACCCGGATTTCATGGCGTTCTTCCGGGAATCCACGCCGCTTCCTGAGGTAGGCGAGCTGAACATCGGCTCCCGTCCCTCGAAGCGCAAAAACAGTGACCGGTTCGAGGATCTGCGGGCAATTCCGTGGGTGTTCGCCTGGACCCAAAGCCGGTATCTGTTCCCGGCCTGGTATGCGGCAGGCAGCGGCCTGAACAGCTATTACAAGGGCAAGGCGGAGAACATGAAGCAGCTGCAGAAAATGTACGCCAAGTGGTCCTTCTTCCGCACCGCCATCGATAATCTTCAGATGGCCCTGGCCAAGGCGGATCTGAACATTGCCAGGGAATATGGCAAGATGGTGAAGGACCGGGTTATTGCCGAGCGGATTTTCCAGGAGATCAGCGACGAGTTCCAACTGACCTCCCAGCTGATTCTGATGATTACCGGACAGAAGGAAATCCTCGATAATGTGCCGATTCTTCAAGAGTCCATCAAGCTGCGCAATCCGTATGTGGACCCAATGAGCTATATGCAGGTGCTGCTGTTGACGGAGCTCCGGGATTGCCGCGACCGCGGCGCAGATGATGAGAAGTTGATCCGCGAGGTGCTGCTGACCATCAATGGCATTGCTGCGGGGCTGCGGAATACGGGTTGATGGAAGCTTCTGATTTGATGCAGTCAGCTTCAAAATAAAGCCTTGCAATCGATGGGTTTTGCGCATAATCTAAATAAGAAAATGGAAATTCGGGGACCTTATGGAGCATAAACCTAAGGGCCCCGGTTTTTTTGCTTGGGGAAGGATACACCCGGAGCTTCGGACACCGGGTAATCTGGTA
>JAQSYT010000073.1 GCA_029256065.1 Paenibacillaceae bacterium | reverse complement strand
CTGGTTCACAGACGATCCCTATTATGTGGATGTCACAGAGAAAATTGCGGTTCATTACGATGATGTGTTTACGCTGGAGCTGAATTGTGTCCCCTTTTACCAATCCATCGGCTGCCCCCGGGTCCATTATTTGCCCCTGGGGGCAAATCCGGCAGTTTTCCGTCCTCAACCCGTGGAAACCACCTACCGCCGGGACGTGAGCTTTATCGGCTCCGCCTATTGGAACCGGGTTTCCTTCGTCAACCGGATCCTTCCGGCGCTGGAGAGCTGCAACTCCCTGATCTCCGGATGGTGGTGGGAGCGCCTGCCCACCTTCAGGCGTTTGGGCCACAGGATCCAGTCCGGCGTATGGCTGACCCCCGAGGAGACGGCCAAGTTTTATTTTGGCTCCCGCGTTGTGCTGAATGTGCACAGAGCCTATGATGACGAGTCCTATAACTGCAATGTACGCAAAATTCCAGCTGTTTCAGTAAATCCCCGCACCTTCGAAATTGCCGCCAGCGGCGCATTTCAGATGACGGATGAACGGAGCGATTTACTCAACTTCTATACACCGGGCGAGGAAGTGGTCACCTTCGCGTCCCCGGAGGATTGTATGGAGAAGATCCGCTATTACCTGGCCCACGAGGACGAACGCAGGGAGATTGCCCTGCGGGGGCTCCGGCGGACATTATCCGACCACACGTACCACAAGCGTATCCAATCCCTCTTAACCAGTGTGTTTACAGACATTCATGAAGACGCGGGGCGGTGATAATGATGAAGCTGTTAATATTGGGAGGCAACGGAATGGCGGGTCATGTCCTGGTCGGTTATTTCCGCAAGAGACAGGATTGGGAAGTCGCCTATACCTCCCGGGACAGGAATGATCCCCATGCCTTATACCTGGATGCCGGGGACGAAGGCCAGGTAACGGAAATGCTGGATCGGCTCCGGCCCGATGTGGTCATTAACGCCGTCGGCATCCTGAACCGGGATGCGGAGGAGCATGAAAGCCTGGCCTATCAGGTGAACGGCATACTTCCCCACCTGCTTCGCCGCAAGCAGGAGGAATGGGGCGGCAGGCTGGTGCATATCAGCACGGATTGTGTTTTTTCCGGGGATAAGGGGGATTACACGGAGTTTGACCTGCCTGACGGCAGCTCCGTCTATGCCATCAGCAAGGCTATGGGAGAGGTCCGCCATCCCCCCCATCTGACAGTCCGGACCTCCATCATCGGACCGGAAATCCGCAGCACCCGCATCGGGCTGTTCGATTGGTTCATGTCCCGGCAGGGAGTGGTGAAGGGTTATACCCAAGTCTATTGGAACGGAGTCACTACTGTGCAGCTGGCCAAATCAGTAGAGGAGATGCTGGCCGCAGGCACCTCAGGGCTGGTCCATCTTACCGCCCCCCAAAAGGTCAGCAAATACGAGCTGTTATGTTTATTTCAAGAAACCTTCGGCAAGGACGATGCGGTCATTGAGCCAGATGGCCAATTCCGCCAGGACCGGACGCTCCGCCGCACCAGAAACGATGATGCGCTTCTGGTTCCGGAGTACCGGACCATGCTTGCCGAGATGCGGGACTGGATGGAATCCGATCCGTCCCGGTACTTCTGAAGGAAGCTGGGGGGATACGCATGAGCATACGAAACAGGCGGCAGAAATCAAGACTGCCCGTCTTGAGCTATGAATCCGGCTATGCCGCCGGACGGTCCCACGGCTACCGTACCGGCTGCTGTCAAAGTGTCTTGCAAACCGTCAGTCCGCCGGCTTATCCGGTTCTGCCGCTCCGGGTGCTGTACATCCGTCAGGGCTTCGAAGCCATTGACCGGGGGGTGGAGGAGGCTATTTCCACCCTTGTCAGCGAGCCGCATACCGGCAACCCCGGAGATCTGTACCGTTTGGCTTCCGAGCTGCGGCCTGATTTGGTGCTGGTCATGAACGGGCTTCATGTATTCCCCGAGAATCATCTGGAAATGGTTGCCCAGGTCCGTGCCCTGGGCATCCGGACGGCAGTATGGTTTGCTGATGATCCCTATTTTACCGATTATACGCCTGCCATAGCCAGCCAATACGATTATGTGTTTACCCATGATCTCAGCTGTGTGGAGCTGTACCGTCAGGCAGGCAATCCCCGCGCCCATTATTTGCCGCTGGCCGCTTCCACTGACATCTACCGCCCGATGGCCGTGGAAAACCGGTATCACAGCGATATCTGCTTTATCGGCAACGGGTTTCCCAACCGGATCGCATTTTTTAATGAGATTACGCCGTTTCTGGCCCGGCACCGGATTGTCATTATCGGAGCCCTATGGGAGCGGTTGGCCGGCTATGACAGGCTTGCGGAGAGCATCCGGCTGTCGTGGACGCCAGTGGACGAAACCGTCAAATTCTACAACGGAGCCAAACTGGTGATCAATCTGCACCGTGGCGCCGTGGACCCGGTCTACAGCAAAAATGCCAGACAAATCGAAGGACGCTCCATCAATCCCCGCACCTATGAAATTGCTGCCTGCGGAGCGCTCCAACTGACGGATGTAAGAGAGGATCTGGCATTGTATTACGTACCCGGCCAGGAAATAATCCCTTATGCTTCCGCCGCCGAATTTGTGAATGCGGCTGACTATTATCTCCAGCATGAGGCGGAACGGAACCGGATTGCCGTCCGCGGTCTTCACCGCACCATCCGGGACCATTCCTTCCGGTCACGGATTTGGCAGCTGCTGGGTACTGTATTTCCTCCGGAATAAATGCAGGATGCCAACAGCCTTTTTCAGTCTGGCTGGATGGATGTCCATTCTTCTAGCTGCATCATGCATATGCTGTAGAAGAATCATGGAAGGAGGTGGAATTATGGCCATTCTTTTGGATCAACAGGTATCACAAAATGCCAGCACGGCAAATTCGATCGCAATTCCGGTAAGCGCCACGCCGGCATTGTTCGGTACTCTCGGTTTGAACGTGGCCGGCGCAGGCACCAATTTGCGGGTGCACTTTACTGCAACTGTAACGGTATCCGGATTAATTGCGGTTTTGACGCCTGTTACCATTACCGTTTTCCGGGTAATAGGCGGTGTCCCCACCCTTGTATTTTCCGTTACCGAAAGCCTGCCGGTTGGCACTCTCATTTTGACCACAAATGTTGTTACCGCCAACGGTGTGGATTACAATCCGCCCAATCCAGGTTTCCTGATTTACCAAGCATTTGTCAGCACTTCTGGCCTGCTGGAAGTATTCCCGACCAGAGTCGGTCCGGAGAGCTTCAATGCCGAAGCTTACTCCGACTAAAGTTTGGCAGAAGGTTCCGCCTGGAATTGTCCTGGCGGGCCTTTTTTATGTAAATGCACAATTACTGCATTATCATCCGGGGGATGGTTTTATGCGTATTTTTCATATGGAGACTCATTTAAGGGGGTTTTTATGCCGAGAAAGGGCGTTTGCGGAGGGAGAGGCGTCCCATCGGGCATAGGATAAAGTACGCATAGAAGCAGTGCCGTGCGCTGGCGGGCTCCCGCCCGGCAGTCCCAATACCTGGAGGTAGACGCATGAAAGCAAAACGCCTGAAAAAGAGCCAGGGAGCGAAACAGAAAAAGCCTCTTGCCCCCAAGGGGAGGGCGAAGCGGAGAAAACCGGCTCCAAAAGCTCCGCGAGCTGTTAAAACCGCCAAGCGGCGACCGAAGGACAGAATGCCCCGTCAGGCACTTCTGGCCTTTAACAATGGGTATGATACCGGCTTTACCCAGGGCTTTGCCCAGGGCATGCAGGATGGGCAAAGTTTTTTGGCGCCGTAGTCCCGGCGCTGTGGGCTTGGAGCGGCGAAGCAAGGAATAATGGAAGCGCCCTTCCCTATTCCCGTTTCGCCGTTTTTGTGTGAGCATGCTGTTGTTATTCATTCGCAATCCTGCGTGGACAAAAAGGGCCATTCCAAAATTTGTACGAATGCCTGAGGGTCAACTGTCGTGCCCAGTAGGTTGTCTCCCTAATATATTGTACTATTCGCAGAACACCCGCCAAAAGCCGATGGGGTCTGTTCGTCGAAGGGGCTGCGGCTGGCGGGAGCCGGTTTACCGGTTTTTGGCTGCCCGCAAAACTCTTAGGAGGTGAGATACGCCAAACATGACCGCCATCAGGTTGAATATCATGCTGTTTTCCCACATTTGCTCCGATACGCATATTACTGGAGCGGAGAAGCTGCTGTTGTTTTTTGCTACGGAGCTGAGAGGCAGTCATACCTGCACCCTGGTTGTACCAAGCGAAGGGCTGCTTGCGGCGGAAGCCAGAGCAAGAGGCATCTCCACCATCGTAATTCCCTACCCCAATTTCTACGAGGTCTATGTGCCAGGGCCTTATTTTCACCAAGGGCTGGTTAGCTTCATCCGGGATAACGGAGGTGCGGTCCAGTCGCTTCTGGCCTTGCTGCTGGAGCAGCGTCCGGACCTGGTTATTGTCAACACCTGTGTCAATCTGATGCCCGCCTGGATATCCCGTTCTTTGGGGATTCCCGTGGGCTGGATGATGACGGAGCAAATCCAGAGCAACCGCTACACGTCCTCTTCCACCGAAATTATTAACGCGTATTCAGATTGGATCATCGGGATATCCCATGCATCCCTGCAGCCTTTCCGGGGAACCCCGGGAGAGGGTAAGCTCCGCATCCTGTACCCCTCCTGGAATGAGCCTGAGCTGGAGCGGGAGTTGTGGCCCGAATACCGCAGCGGGAAACGGACGGCCATCGGGTGGAATGATTCCCACCGGGTCATCGGGTACGTATCCTCGGATATTTATCCCAACAAGGGGCTGGAGCATTTTATCCAAATGGCCATCGACCTGGGAGGGACTTACCCCGATCTGCGGTTTATGGTGGCCGGCAAGATGACGGATGTGGGCTATTACACCAAATGCCTGGAGCAAATCCGGCTGTCCGGACTTCTGGGGCGCTTTTACTTTCATTCGTTCGAAATGCAGATTCAGCAAATTTATCCGGCCATGGATATTCTGGTTATTCCCAGTCTGATTGAAGAGGGCTTCGGCATGACGGCGCTGGAGGGGCTGATCTTCGGCAAAACGGTGGTGACGTACTCCTCCGGCGGGCTGGGTGAAATTATGATGCTCACCGGCAACGGCACCTATCTGGTGGATAAGGGCAATATCCGGGGACTGATCGAAACGGTAGGCTCCCTTCTGGCCAAAGGGGATTTCGTCCAAAGCTGGGGCACCCGCAACAGCATCGCTGTGGAGAAGGCCTTCGGCATCGGCTCCTACCGGTTGAGGCTGGCAGATTGGCTCCAGGAGGCGTCCAACACCCTTCCGGCCTTCGGCCCCCGCCCTCTGCCCCAGGAGGCGCTGCTGCAAAAGCCGGCCCTGCTGCTGAGAGGTTCGGCCCCCGCTGTTTATCTGGTGGAGTACGGCTGCCGGTATCTGTTCTCCCAGGAGTCCGTATTCCTGCAGAGAGGCTTCCGGTTTGAAGAGGTGCTTGCCCTGGACGACGGCTACCTGGGCCGGATTCCCATGGGCGGTGTCCTGGGCACCGGCCAGCCGGCTCCACAGGGCCGTTCCCCCCGGCACCGTGCGCGCAGAATCAAAGCAGGCTCCCGCAGCCGGCAGGAGCGTCGCGGCAAGCTGAAGGTCTGGAAGGGCAAGGGCAAGCGGCTGCTGGCCAGGAAGAAACGGTCTGTTCCGGCAAAAAGCCGGCGGATATCTCCCAAGGCCGCTGCACGCAAGATAGGCAAAACTGCGGTTTCCAGACGGAGCAGCGGTTACTCCAGACGGCGGAAAATCAAAAAAAGCGGGTGATCGTATGAAAATCGTGACGGTTCTGGGCACCAGACCGGAAATTATCCGGCTCTCTCTCATCATGAATAAGCTGGATCAGCTTGCCGCCAAACACACCGTTATTCATACGGGGCAAAATTTCACCTATTCCTTAAGCGAGGTTTTCTTCAAGGAGCTGGGTCTGCGGAAGCCGGATTATGTGTTGTCCGAGAAGCAGGAGTCTCTTGGCAGCCAGATGGCGATTATGTTCCAGCGGATCGAGCAGATTCTGCAGACGGAGAAACCCGACAAGGTGCTTCTACTGGGAGATACCAACAGTGCACTATCCGCCATTCTGGCGGAGCGGATGGGAATTCCGGTGGTGCATATGGAGGCAGGCAACCGCTGCTTCGACCTGTCCGTTCCCGAAGAGAAGAACCGCCGGGTGATCGACGCCATCTCCTCCTATAACATGCCGTATACCCGCCAGAGCAAGGATCATCTGATCCGGGAGGGTTTTCCCAGCAGCAGAATTATCCTTACCGGCAATCCTATCTATGAGGTTCTGCTCCATTACCAGGAGCGGATCGAAGCAAGCACGGTGATGGAGACATTGGAGCTGGCCTCGGGGCATTATCTTCTGGCCACTGTCCACCGGGCGGAGAATGTTGACCGGCCCGAGCCCTTGCGGGAGATTATCGAGGGGCTGAACCGCGTCGCCAAAAACACTGCCATGCGGATTATTCTCTCTGTCCATCCGCGGACCCGGTCCAGGCTGGCGGCTATCAGTGATCTGAAGATTCATCCCCTGGTGGAGTTCCATGAGCCCTTCGGCTTCTTCGATTTTGTCAAGCTGGAGCAGCACGCGGCCTGCGTCTTCACAGACAGCGGGACTGTCCAGGAGGAGTGCTGCATCTTCCGGGTGCCGACGGTTACGGTGCGCAACAGCACCGAACGTCCGGAGACGGTGGACTGCGGCAGCAATGTGGTGTCCGGAGTGAATGCCGGACATATCGAAGGCGCAGCTCAGGTGATGATGGCACCCCCGGCGGATTGGGATTGCCCGCAGGGTTATCTGGATACAGATGTATCCGCTAAGGTTGTCAAATTTTTATTGGGAGGGAAAGGGTATGTTTCGTGACAAGAGAATTTTGGTGACAGGCGGCACCGGTTCCTGGGGGTATGAGCTGGTCAGGCAGCTGCTGGATTTTGAACCCAAGGAGGTCATCATCTTCTCGCGGAACGAATCCAGCCAGGTGGCTATGCTGCGCACCTTCGAGGACCGCAGATTGAACTTCGTCATCGGGGATATCCGGGATAAGGAGGCGCTGGTCCGGGCTTGCGCACAGATAGATTATGTGTTCCATCTGGCAGCGCTGAAGCATGTGCCGGTATGTGAGGAGCAGCCTTACGAGGCCATGAAGACCAATGTGCTGGGCACCCAGTATGTGATAGAAGCCGCTATCGAAAACAAGGTGAAGAAGGTCGTCTACATCTCCACTGACAAAGCTGCCAACCCCTCTAATTTCTATGGTATGACCAAGGCCATCGGCGAGAAGCTGATCATCCATGCCAACCTGCTTCTGGGGGATACGGAGTTCGTCTGCGTCAGAGGCGGCAACGTGCTGGGCACCAACGGCAGCGTCATCCATCTGTTCATGAAGCAGATCCGGGAAAAGGGACGGGTGGGAATTACCGATATGGGCATGACCCGCTTTTTCCTGACCTTGCAGGAGGCCATCAGCCTGCTGTTCAAGGCGACGGAGGCCAGCATTGGCGGTGAAACCTTCGTGATGATGATGCCCACCTGCAAAATCACCGACCTGGCTCAGGTATTAGGCGAGGCCATGGGCAAGCCGGAGGTGGAGATGGTGGAGCTTGGTGTCCGGCCGGGTGAGAAGATCCATGAAATTCTGCTCACTGAATTCGAAAGCCAAACAACGGTTCTCTTCGATGAGCAATATCTGGTGATCCTGCCCACCCTGGAAATCCCCGGCATCAAGGAGCGGTATACAGCCTACCCCAAGGCCGAAATCAGCAGCTTCTGCTCCAGCCAATCCCTCATGTCCAAGGATCAAATCCGGGAGCTCCTGATTAAAGGAGGCTTCCTTCCGAAATGAAGGATAGCACCGTTCTGATTACGGGGGCAGGCGGCTTTACCGGCCGCCATGCCTGCCGGCATTTTGCCGCACATGGCTATTCGGTAGCCGCAGCCGTCCGGAGGGAGGACGGAGTGCCGCCAGAAGGCCGTCTATATGTCTGCGACCTAACAGACAAGGCAGAGGTGAAGCGGCTGGTAGAGGAGACACAGCCCCGTTTTGTGCTCCATCTGGCCGGCCGGAATGCCGTCGCTGATTCGTGGAAGGACCCTCTGGGGTGTTTAGAGGCGAATCTCCTGTCCACTCTGTATCTGCTTGAAGCCTTGCGGGGCCGGGAGAATTGCCGGCTTCTGGTTGCCGGCTCCATGCTGGGCTTTGACTTGAGCGATTCCCCCCAGCCCTTGCACCCCTACAGTCTTGCTAAAACCATGCAGGTGCTTACTGCCCAGGCCTGGAGCTTTCTGTACAGCCAGGAGGTGCTGGTGGCGAAGCCCTCCAATCTCATCGGGCCGGGCTATTCCAATGGAATCTGTGGACTTCTGGCTTCGCGGATTGCCCGGTGGGAAAAGGGAACCGATGCTTCTCACTTCCGTTTGTCGTCGTGGCATGAAAAGCGGGACTATCTGGATGTCCGGGATGCGGTGTCCGCCTACCGTGCCATTCTGGAATCCGGCCAGTCCGGTGCTGTTTACCCGGTGTGCTCCGGCACCATGCGTTCTTTGGGCGATCTGGTGGTAACCTACCAGCAATTGACGCCCCTCACCCTTCCTATCGAAATCGGGCAAAATCCGCCGCTTCCTCCGCCGCTGCCGATGGATACCACCGTAACCCAAAGCCTCGGCTGGTTGCCGGCAATCCCGTTTGGCCAATCGCTGTCCGATGCGCTTGATTTTTACAGGGGGGCGCTGACATGATTCCGATGCCCGCCGCAACAGACATAAGAGGAGGAACCATGCCATGCTTCCCAGAGTGACCATCGTCATTCCCTTTTATAATGATCCCTATGTGGAACAGGCCATCTCCAGCGCCCTTAGCCAAACCTACCCCAATGTGGAGATTATCGTCGTGGATGATGGCTCCACGCTCTACCAGGACAGAATCAATCCATTTGTCTCCCGGGTCCATTATTTGGGCAAGGGCAACGGAGGGACGGCCAGCGCCATCAATCACGGCATCCGCATGTCCTCAGGCGAATATATCGCCTGGCTCAGCTCCGACGACTTGTTCTACCCTCACAAAATTGCCCGCCAGCTGGCGTTTATGCAGCAATACAACTCCCTCCTGTCCTTTACCGCCTTCGACCAAATTAATGAATATGGCCATGTGACGGCCCATGCCCAGGCTGTCCGCTATACGAGCCAAAGCGATTTCATCCGGGCGTTCGCCACCTGCGATCCCATTAACGGCTGCACCGTCATGTTTAAGAAGGAGCTGGTAGCGCGGGTGGGGCTCTTCGACGAAAGTCTGCGGTATACCCAGGATTACGAATATTGGATCCGGGCGCTGCTGTCGGGAGTCAACATTCATTTTCTGGATGAACCGTTGACCAAGTACCGCTGGCATGACCAAATGGGAACCATGCGTTACCGGCCGAATATTCTGGAGGAGGTCCATGCCGTGCAGACTACCTTCGGTCGAAGGTTGGAGGCGCTGGCTATGGCAACCCCGCATTAAGGAAACGTTCCATCCAACGGAAGGAGAGCGGCGGCACTAGGCAGTCGCCGTATTCTTCCGGGGGAGCCTTAGGGCGTGTATGCAAACCCGCGTGAGGGCATCCGCATTTTCGTAATATCAGTATGTCTGTTGTGTCAGGAGGTGCGGCATGGATCCGAAAGTAACGGTGGTCATTCCTTTTTATAATTGTCCTTATATCGGGCGGGCCATCCAAAGCGTCATAGATCAAAGCTATCCCAATCTGGAGATTATCGTGGTGGATGACGATTCGGTCCGGCATACAGAGCTGATCTGGCCCTATGCAGGTCATCTCCATTATTATCGCAAGGTCAATGGCGGGACGGCCAGCGCGGTGAACTTCGGTATTCTCAATGCCACCGGTGAGTATGTGGCCTGGTTGAGCTCCGATGATATGTTTAAGCCGGATAAAATAGAGCGCCAGCTGGAATTTATGAAGCGCAGCCAGGCGGAATTCTCCTTTACTGCTTACGCCGTCATGGATAAGAATGACATCATTACGGAGAGCTTCGCCGGAACGCCGATTTCCACGCATAACGACATCTATCGGCTGCTTGCCCTGTACAACCCCATTAACGGCTGTACCATGATGTGCAGAAAAGACGTTTTTGCCAGGTATGGCTTATTTAATGAAAGCCTGCCCTATACCCAGGATTATGAAATGTGGCTAAGGATGGTGGTAAACGGCATCAAGCTGCACTATTTGCCTGAGGCGCTGACCATTTACCGGTTCCATGACCAGATGGGGTCCATCCGCTACCGGCCGCAGCTTCTGGAGGAATTCTTCCGTGTGCAAGCCGCCTACAAGGATCGGATGCAGCGATTGCTTGAGCGCCTGTAACGGAAAGGAGGAACCATGAATGAAAGTTCTGTTGGCGACGTATTGGCTGATTCCGCATATCGGCGGTGTGTGGACCTTCATGAACCAGATCCGGAACAGGCTGGAGCAGATGGGGCATGAGGTGGATGTGCTGGGGAACAGCCCCGATTATTCCAGCTTCCATCTTTATAACAAGGGGCTGTCCCTGGACAAAAGGCATTTGCTTCCCATGCTGGAAACGAAGCTTAGCCAGAGCCTGGCTCCTTATTTATTCGAGCAGCCCGTGATTTGGCAGAATGAATATGACCGTTATTGCCTGGAGCTCTCCGCCGCCTACTTCGGACTGGAGCAATATGATGTGATTCATACCCAGGATGTCATCTCGGCCCGCGCCTTGTCCCGGATCAAACCCAAGCGGACACCGCTGGTATCTCATATTCACGGCTCAGTAGCTACGGAGATGTTTTCCCACTTCAGGATGCACCCGGAGCTGGGCATTTATGAGAATAGCCCTGCCTTTAATTATTTCAAGGCTATGGAATATTACGGTGCTTCAGGAACGGATCTGTCCATTACCGCCAATCACTGGCAGCGCAATATGCTGGTATCGGAATTCGGAGTGCCTCCCGAAAAGGTGGCGGTATTCCAATACGGGCTGGATGCGGATCCGTTTTGGGCTAAGGTAGCCGCCGGTACCGACATTCAGCGTCCACCGGGGAAAAAGGTTATTATTTTTCCGGCGCGCCTGGTTTTTATTAAAGGTGTCCATATTCTGATTGATGCTTTGGCTACACTGAAGCAGGCGCGTTCAGACTGGGTCTGCTGGATTGTGGGAGACGGAGACCAGCGGGCGGCTCTGGAGGATCAGACCCGCAGGCTGGGCCTTCAGCAGGAGGTGGCATTTTTGGGCAACCGCAATGATGTGCCTGCTCTGCTCAGCCAATCCGATATTTTTGTGCACTGCTGCCTGCAGGATAACCAGCCTTTTTCGGTGATGGAGGCACAAATGGCAGGTTTGCCTGTACTGGTATCCTCTGCAGCCGGCTTGCCTGAGATGGTGGAGCACGGGGTGACTGGAATGATCTCCCCGGCGGGAGATGCCGTGACGCTCTTCCAGCAGCTGCGTCAGCTGCTGGAGGATGATGAATACAGAACCAGACTGGGGCAGCAGGCTCAAAGCTGGGCCCGCAGCCACTGGTCTCTGGATTTAATGATCGGGCGTCTTTTGGAAGTGTACCAGAAGGTTATGGATAATTCAGGAAAGAGCTGACAGCGGGTTGAAGGAGGGGCAGGCATGCAGGATAACGGGTTTAGCGTGTTGGGTGATTTGTATAACCGGATTTTTGTCATTCAGACCAGTGATAGCGTAAGAGTGGATTATTACGTGTGGAACCGGATTTTTTCCGGGCTGCCCAAGGATTATCTGCTTCCGGATATGGACATATACACCTTTTTACCGCAAAAATGAGAGGAGGACCAAGCAGTGAACAACTATTGGGAGCATGTCAATCCAAGGGATTTTTTGCAGTCGGCCAATGAAGGGTATTCCAAGCCGGTCCGGCAATTGTACAGGTCTTTGCTTAACCAGCTGAATATTACCAGAATGCTGGAGGTTGGATGCGGCCCTGGTGTGGATTACATCGGTGCAGTAAACAGCCGTCCTGCCATTGACTACACCGGTGTGGACATGACCCAGAACATGGTGGATTACTGCAGCATCCAATATCCGGGGGGCAAATTCATACAGGGCGACATTCACCGTCTGCCGTTCCAGGACGGAAGCTTCGAGCTTGTGTACTGCAAGGATGTGCTGAACCATCTGCAGGATTGGGGGAAAGGCTTCTCCGAGCTGCACCGGGTCAGCTCCAAATATGTATTGGTCAATTTCTTCTATGGGCTGGGGTCCACCACCTTCAAGGGTGTGGAGCATCATGACGGCTTCCTCAACCATTGGGTGGACTGGAATGAGGTTATGACGCAGATTTTCGCATTTATGCCTGTGGCCATCAATGCTTACCCCCTGGACTGCAACCCTAACGAAGAAACGATGATTCTGATTCAGAAGAAATAATACATGCAATCGGCCAGCGCAACCGCCGGAGTCAGACTGCCGGGGTAGCGCTGGCCGATTGTGTGAACCGGATGCTTCAGGAGGTCCGCAGCTGGATGCCGCTTAGGATTTGCTCCCAGTAGTAGTGGTTTCCTTCCCATTTATCCTGTCCCGGCAGCTGGATGGAGCAGGTTCTCCGCAAGGGCCAGTTGTTCTCCATGAGGGTCACCACATTGGGGTCATGGTGGATCAGAAGAACCTTAAAATCCCTTTTGACCAGGTTGGAGAGTATCATTTCCAGCTCTCTGGCCTGGTCATAGGTGCCTTCTGTCCGGATGAAAAGAATGTGATCCGCCGTTTCCATTTTCTCCAGGAAACGCGCCACTCTCCGGTCATACTTCGCCTTAATCTCGGGATATGCAGCCAGGTGCGGCGGGAAGTTATTGGCGGTGAAGAAATCATGGTTGGACAAAAAATTGTACTGCTGCTCATGCACCAGGTACAGCTTGTCGCTGGCATTGCCCACTACCTTCAGATTGGGATAGTCCATAAATCCGGCGAACCGGTTGGCCAACAAACGGTTGACGTCCGACAGGTTGTAGGAGGCCAACCAGTCCAGCACGCCTGCGTATGGCCGAAGGTTATGTTTTTCCAACTGAATGGAGGCCAGGCATAAATCGCCCAGGCTGAATATCGCATCGTATTCGCCCATCAAATCTCTCAGCTGCATGTCGGCTCGCTCCTTTGCATGATGTACGGCTTAGCTCATTCCCAAGGTGACGGGAAAGTGGTGCCTTATTACATTAAATGCACCGGTTATTCCCGGTGATTGTACACTCATGGAATAAGTTTGGGTTTTCTCTCTCCATGGATGCCCTGCCGTTGTTCGCCCTGCCGCATAAAGTAATAAGAGAGAATTGCAAGGAAGCTTCTATTGTTTCTATAAAAGGAGGTAGTCGGCTTGTCCATCATGCGTCTGGAAACCCTGGCAGGCGGGAAGATTGACTCAAACTATATTACGTCTATGGATTTGTCCGTACAGAATTTGGGGGCGGAGGACTTCGATCTCCTCTTGCACGTGTATTACAACGGTGTGGCCGGCTATGTGGCCCTGCATCATGTTCCTGCTTACGGCTCTGTCTGGGTGCCGGATATCCCCACCAATCTGATCCCTTTTTCCATGCTGCTGGTGACCAATATCAATTCATATACCACCACAGGAATCATTACCTATGCCAAGCTGAACGGCAATGTGGTGGCCGTCTACAGCCAGGAGGACTTTATCCGGATGTCTTAAAAGCTTTCCGCAGGAAAGCTCGCTTCGAAAGCATCGGCTGAGAGCTTTCCGCAGGAAAGCTTGCCTCGTAAGCATAAGCTTTCGCCTAAGGAGGGAACCCAACGTTATGAAGGTGCTGTTTGTTTATTATGTACCCAGCGGAGGCGTGGAGACGTTGAACCGGGAGAGGTGCCGCGCTCTCCGGAACTATGGCATCGAAGCCCATTGTCTGTATTACCGGTGGGGGGCCGGGCTGCAGAATTCAACGGATTTTCCGGTATATGTGACCACGGATGATATTTCAGTGAAGCATATTCTGGACACCCATCAGTACGATGCCATCGTAGCGGTAACCGACCATATGGCTTTTCCGCGGTTTCGGCTCTTGGGCTACAACGGCAAGCTGGTGCTGGAAATCCAGGGCTACGGCCCGAAGCATGTGGCCCGTGAGCAATTAACCATGGCTGCGCCCTATATCGATGCTTATGCCAACGGGCTGCTGAATCCCTGTACGCCTCATATTGATGCGCTGTTCGCAGAGCTGTTTCCCGGCAAGCCCCAATTCAAGTTTAACAATTGCTTCGACTACACCCGCTTTACCTACCGGCAGGTGCCGAAGCATGACGCACCCGTTATAGCCTGGCTGGGGAGGATTGAGGACAATAAGAATTGGCGGGAATTCCTGCATATCGGCCACCAGCTGGCGGAGCATGTTCCCAATCTGGAGATGTGGATGTTCGAGGATCATACGCTCTCCTTCCCGGAGGAGCGGGAAAAGTTCATGGAGCTGATCAGCAAGCTGAATTTGAGCAAACGCCTGACGCTGCGCTCCAATGTGCCCCATGTCCAGATGCAGCATTATTTTTCCGTCATCGGCGATTCCGGCGGGTTCCTGTGCTCCACCTCGAAGGTGGAGGGGGCACCGTATGCGCTGCTGGAGGCCATGAGCTGCCGGTGCCCCGTTCTGACCAGCGATTCCGACGGCGTTTCCACTTCCATCTACCATAATCTGACGGGCAAGTATTACCATCTGGGGGATATCTCCCATGCCGTTTCCGAAGCGAAGGAATTGATGGGCAATGCGGTGCTGCGGGATGCCATCCGGGCCGGCGCCCAGCAGCATGTGATCAACAACTTCAACCCGGATCTGTATTGCCGCCAGTTTATTGCCATGCTTGAATCCTTGTGAGGTGATGACCATGTTCAAAAAATCAGGCTATAAAACAGAAGCGCAAAAAGGGGAGTTCCAGCCCTTTCCCGTTGGGGAGAGCGAAATCGTGCTCACCTCTGTAACCTTGTCCGGTCTGGTACCGGCAGACCGCGTTATGCTGCTGCTGGAGATTGGCTGGGATAAGCCGCTTACCTGGGATATGGGCGAGCTGGAGATCAAAATCCACAAATATTCTCCTGTTGGTCCCGTTGTCTACCAGATGACAGAGGCCTGCTTCTTCAAGGCCCATACCCGGACCAAATATGAGGAAAGCGGAGAGACAGGGCAGGTTTCCTACTTTCTGACGGTGAACTCTCCGGAATTAAAGGCCCGGATCGTGGGGCCGTATTCGCTGGAGGGTGCGGTGTACGGAGTCTAAAACAATGCTTGGATGCTGCCATCCAACCTTGCATGATCGCAGCGAAAACGGCCCTCTGCGGGCCGTTTTTGTATGGGTATACCGGCGGTTAGCCGGAGTGGGGAAACCAATGGCGGTAGGTTTCCGCGAGCCCCTGCCGGAAGGTGACTGCCGGCTGCCAGTGGAGCTGCTCCTGCGCCTTGGCGTTGGCCAGGCAGCTGTGCCGGATGTCGCCAGGCCTCGCCGGGCCATACTCCACCTGCACATGATCCGGGTGCAGCTCCTGGAGCAGCCGGGCAATTTGGTTGACGGAGGTTGTATTGCCTGTGCTGATCTGGATGGTATCCCCGTCTCCCGCATCCACAGCCGCCAGATTGGCTGCCACCACATCCTTGACGTAGATGAAGTCCCTGGTTTGTCCGCCGTCTCCATGAATGCGCAGGGGTTCCTTTTTGACCAGCTTCTCCATAAACAGGGCAATCACGCCGCCTTCCCCCTTGGCGGTCTGACCGGGGCCATAAACATTGCCGTACCGCAAAACCGTGTAGGGGAAGCCGTGGAGGCGGCGGAACACCTCCAGATACTGCTCCCCGGCCCATTTGGACATGCCATAGAAGGAGATAGGCTGCGGGGAATCCTCCTCAGTAATCCGGTCCTTGCTTAGTTCTCCGTACACGGCGGAGGTGGAGGAGAAGATCAGCTTGCGGACCTGCGCGGACAAGCATGCCTTGAGAATCCGGGCTGTACCGGTGATATTAATGGCGGCATCCGTATCCGGCTCCTTGATGGAACGCTGGACATCCGCCTGGGCGGCCAGGTGGAACACGATATCCGGCCGGATTGCGGCAATCCGCTCCTCCACCTCCGGCTGGCGGATATCCAGAATATGGAGTGCCGCTCCATGGGGAACCTTGGATGTATGGCCCGTGGACAGATCATCGATTACATGAACCTCCCACTGCCGCTCCAGCAGCTCCTTGGCCAGGTGGGAGCCGATAAAGCCTGCCCCTCCCGTGACGACTGCTTTCATGCCATTCCCTCCTTCGATTGCATTGCCCTGCGCGCCGGATCAAGCATGAGCTTGCGCTGGCAGGCTCCCGCGGCGCGCCGATAGACTATCCTACGTGGCTTCCGTATGGAGCGTACTGGACAACAGCCCGGCTCCGGCAGGGATTTTTGGCCCCTGCGGGATTGGGTGAGGAGGAGGCAATTCCTGTTGTGTTCCAATTTCCGGCCGGCTGCATATGCTGTGAATGACGGGTACACAATTGACAGTTCCGCTGAAAAAGGGAGTGAGGGAATGAACGAACGCATCGATTGGGTTTTGCATCATATGGCCAAATCCCACCGGGAGCTGGCCCGCATTCTGAAGGCGGAGCGGGACTTGGCCTGCCATGCGGCAGGTCTGGTGATCAATATACCCCATGCCCATCTGGCTGGTGCGGGGGTGGACAGTGTGAAGAGCCAATCTCATGATCTGTCCAAGAATATCGCCGTTTATTTGAACGGTCTGGCGGATTTGGAGGAGGCGCTGGCGGAGAATCTGGAGCCGGTGGTGAAGGAGCTTCAAGGCCAGGAGGAAGAATGAGACGGGAATGAGAGGAGGAAGCATACATGAAACGCAATGAGACACTGCTCGACATGCTGGAATCATCGGCGCTGATGCAGGAGCATATTTCGGTTATATTGGAGGCCAAAGCATTGGAGGCGGAGCAGCGCCGGGCGTGGGTATGCGGACACATGCGCGAAAACTGCTTTCCCGGCTGCGAGGAATTCCACAAGAACGCTCTGGAGCTGCATGAGAACATTGTGGAGGTGATTGCCGGCATTACCCGGATGGAGCAGGGGCTTGCCAAGAATCTGGGGGTTTTGATCCAGAAGGCGGAATCGGAGGGTTCGGGTGGCAGTCTGGCGGATTTGTTCGGTGATTCGGGAGAGGACGCATGACACCCAAGGAGCGGGAGATGGAAATCAGGCTGGATATCCTCGGTTCGCTGGCCCGGAGCCAGCATGCCCTGGCGGATATGCTGGAGGGCATAGCTGCCCTGACGCTGGAATCTCCCGAAGCTGCAGACCGGCTCAGGCGCCAGGCTGAGGTTCTGGTCCGGCATCAGACGGTTCTGGCGGAAAAGCTGTACGGCATCCGGATTTCCCGGATTGTGAAGGGAAAGCCCGGCAAGGTGTGGCTGGCGAAGAAGCTGAGGCGGGCAAGATGAAGCCGCGGGCGGCGCCGGCGGGCGTTCTTAACGCGTAAAACCCAGTACCGGGGGGTACTGGGTTCATTTGTGAGTATGGAAGGGGAGACGCTGCTGCCGCCTCTGCCGGGTTTGCTTCCTGTGCGGACCGTGGATCCGTTAATGTGCGGAAAAAGGGTGTTTTTCGGCCTGCGCGGACTGAGGATCCGTTA
>JAQSYT010000072.1 GCA_029256065.1 Paenibacillaceae bacterium | reverse complement strand
CCATCTTATCGGCTTCGGCAAGGATGCGGTGGTGGTCACGGACGATCGATATGAAAAAAGCCCCCAACCTGCGGACGGAACCGCCTATTACCAGGGCATGAAGGTATCCATGTTCGATGTTACTGATGTTTCCAGACCCAAGGAGCTGTTCAACACGGTTATTGGAGACAGGGGAACCGATTCGGAGCTGCTGCGCAACCATAAAGCTCTCCTCTTCTCCCGGGAGAAGAGCCTGCTGGCCTTTCCGGTAACGGTTGCGGAGGTTCCTGAGGGGCAGAAGAACAGCCCCACCGCTTATGGGCAATTCGCCTTCCAGGGGGCCTACATCTACCATGTGGACCTGGAGGAGGGCTTCCGCCTGCGGGGAACCGTCACCCATCTGGGTGATGACGAGCTGAAGAAGGCAGGGGGCGTCTTCTACGGAAGCAATCATCAAATTCAGCGGCTGCTCTACATCGGCGACACCCTGTACAGCCTGTCACCGGGTCAAATCCGCGCGCAGCACATGGAAACCCTGGCCGAAACCGGGCGGCTGGAGCTGCCGTAGGGCGGGGGCGGGGAAAAGGAAATGAGCGGGGCGCTGGTGAGGCGCTAACGGAACTGAGCGACTCTTAGCGCTGTAAAATGACGCTGGTGGGGCGCTAACGGAACTGAGAGGCTCTTAGAGAGTAAATTTTGCCTTTTCACGCCCTCACAGTGCCGCTAAGCGCTCCTCAGTTCCGTTACAGCACAAATCCGCCGGTTTTCGCCCTCTAAGTGTCTCTCAGTTCCGTAACACGGGGGGCGTGGCGGGCAGGAGTTATGGCTGGAGTTAGTTGGAAAACCGGGGAACGTGCAACGACTCAGGTGGTTGGAGGACATGAGGATGTGGGATCGCGGAGTATGTACCATGCTCTCACCCAACAAAGAGGGGCAGTCCAAGCAGATTTTTCTGCCGGGACTGCCCTCTTTGTTATGTCGGTGAAGCGGCGGTTATTGCAGGCTTACGGTAAAGGCCCCTGCCGCTGCTTCTCCCCAGAACAGCTCCATGCGGTCATTGTCCTTTACCGGCGCGACACCCTCAGGGGTTCCGGTAAAGATAATATCTCCCTGCCCCAAGCCATAGTGGGCGGCACAAAAGTCAATGATCCGCTGCAGATCGAAGATCATGCGGGAAACATTGCCCCGCTGCGCCTCCACTCCGTTCTTCCGCAGCGTAAAGTCCTGCTGGGCCAGCTGGGCAATGCCCGGGAACTCCATCCACGGTCCCAGCGGAGCAGACCGGAGGAAGCCCTTGGCGGGCAGCCAGGGCAGTCCCTTGGCCTTGATGCCCGACTGTACATCCCGCAGCGTAAAATCAATGCCGAAGGCCATACCGTCGATCAGCTCATCGGCGGTCAGACCCGGCTCATATGTACGGCCGATGCGGATTACCAGCTCCGTCTCGAAGTGGAGCTCTCCACGAAGCCCTGGCAGCACAATGGCGCCGCCGTCGGCAGGTGTCAGAGCATGGCTGGGCTTCATGAAAATCATCGGCTCCTTGGGCAGCTCATTGCCCAGCTCCTCCGCATGGGCCTTATAGTTGCGTCCTACACAGTATACATTGCGAATGGATGAGAACATGGGTTACCTCTCCTTCTTTTCTGCAGCTTCATGTTACTCTCAAAAGAGTTACACTTTTATTCCAAAAAATGCACCGCCAGGCTGTCCTTGCGCAGCACCTCAAAATGGAAGCCCATCTCCCGCAAGCCCCGGACCACCTCAGGCAATGCCTCAACGGTGGTGGTTTTGCCACGGGCATCATGCATCAGCACAATGATTGTCTGCTTCCTGGCAGCAGCGGACAGCACGGCCCCCACAATCTCATCCTTGGGCTGCACCGCCTGGGCCGCATCCGTGGAGGAGACGTTCCAGTCAAAATACTGGTACCCCTCCTCCTGCACCCGCCTGACCAGCCGCGGGAGCATCCATGCGCCCCCCTTGGCCCGCCCCAGCCTGGTGTTGGAGCCTCCGGGAAACCGGATCAGCCCGGAGGCCGTACCGGTGAGCTCAAGCAGCGCACGGTCTAGCTTGCGCACATCTTCCATAAACGCAGCCTCGCTGCGGTACAGCCTGGCATAATCATGGGAATAGGTGTGGTTTCCCATCACATGCCCCTCTGCCGCCATCTGCCGGACCAGCTCCTTATGCTGCTCCAGCTCCGAGCCGGTCACGAAGAAGGTAGCCCGGATGTCCTCCCGGCGCAGGATTGTAAGAATTTGCGGCGTCAGCCCCGAAGGGCCGTCGTCGAAGGTCAGGTAGGCGGTGCGCAGAGCAGCCGCACCGCCGGAAGACGGGGCGGGCTCCGCCGGACCGCGCCCCGGCAGCTCTCCGGGCCCGGCCACGGGGGGCCCTGTTATGGCTTCCGGCCGGCCGGACTCCCCCGGCCGGTCCGGTTCAAGCAGCCGGTCCGCCTCCACGGACCGGAGTGCACTGCCGGGCCCGCCCGCTGCGCGGAACCAGGCGGGCGCTTGCCCTGGCGCGGCCGCAGGCGGCACAGCCGCGGCGGCAAGCCCTGCCCCGGAGCCGGCGCTATTCCCGCGCCCGGCTCCCGTTTGGCTGCAGCCGCTAGCCATGGCAGCGCATAAACTCACACTAACAGCAATCCTTAAGGAGCGTGATGTCCACATCCGCGAATCCTCCTGGTGAAGGTCTTTGCTGTTAGTATGGATTTCCGCTTGCGGATTATGGCTGCCAAATGATGCAAGTTCTCCCAGCAGCCAGGCGTTTAGGAGCCGGAGGCTCCTTTTTCCTGCACCTGGCCTGTGGCGCTGATACGGATGCCGGAGGAAACCGTCTCCAGCCGCCGGAACAGCTTTTGCGCATCGGCATCCTCCATTTTTTTCAAATTGGCATACGGATTCCATAAAGGCGCCAGTGTGATGCCGCAAGCGCCCTCCTTACTGCAATCCG
This sequence comes from Paenibacillaceae bacterium, assembly GCA_029256065.1. Taxonomy (GTDB): domain Bacteria; phylum Bacillota; class Bacilli; order Paenibacillales; family NBRC-103111; genus Paenibacillus_AR. Next base: position 14,740 of record JAQSYT010000072.1, on the reverse strand, counting down.
CCTGGAGCACCGCTGTTTCCCAGGACGGTGTATGGTCATTGGTGGTAAACAGGAAATTGCCCAGACTGTAGGCAATCCACTTGCCCTGATAGTTCTCCAGCCCCTGCAGCACATGGGGATGGGTTCCGATAATAAGATCCGCCCCGGCATCAATGAAGGAGCGGGCCATCTTGCGGTGCTCCTCCAGAGGCTTCTCCGCCTTTTCGTCGCCCCAGTGAGCCATGACCACCACCAAATCCGCCTTTTCCCTGGTTTCCTTAATGGTCTTGACCGCCTGCTTAGGATCATAAAGCTGGGTGGTGCCCGGATGATTGGCTCCCGCCTTCCAGGAATTGTCCGGCACCTTGTGGCTGAAGCCCAAAAAAGCCACCTTCATGCCGTTTTTCTCCACAATAACCGGACGGTAGGCCTCCTCCAGATTTTTACCGGCGCCTGTGTGCAGGATCTTAGCGGCATCCAACGCCTTCAACGTATCCAACAGGCCGTCCTGGCCGTAATCAAGAATGTGATTGTTGGCCAAGTTCACCACATCGAAGCCTGCGGCCTTGAAGGACGGAAGGGCATCCGGGCTGGAGCGGTAGGTATATTGCTTCTGCTGCTGGTCGCCCCTGGTAGTGATCGGTGTTTCCAGATTGGCTATGGTGAAATCCGGCTTCTGCAGGAGCTCCGTGATTTCCCGGTAAGGATAGTCGTACCCGTTGGTTTTGAGAATCGTCTCCACATTCCCGGCAAAAATCACATCCCCCGTAAAGGCCAGACTCACCTTGTCCCCTGCCCCGGTTGCAGGAACGGAAGGGGATGTTGGGGATGTAGTGCCTGTTATCGGTATGGTGGTGGATACGGGAGGCACTCCCCCTCCTCCGCCGGATGCCGGTGCCAACAGGGACGGGCTGGGCTTGGGGGAAAGCGTGGCCTGTACAGAAGGCGAACCCCCGCCGCCTGCTTGGCTGGGGGCTGCCGAAGCATCTACGGGAGAGAGGGTATCCGCGTTCTTGCTGACCATCCCTTGTATCAACCAAACTGAAACGCCAACCAAAACCACAGCAGAAACAACGGCTGCCGTCTTCATCTGTTTTTTCCGTGCTTTACGCAGCTTGCGCTGCTGCTCAAGACGTGACTTTTCCATTTGACGCGTCCAACTCCTTTTGCCAAAACGCTGTGCTGACGTGCCTTCCGCTATTCCCGCAGATTGGGGTTTTACCGGATAAAGAAGGCTTAATAACGGAAATTTCCCTTCCGTTATTGTATGTATCTCCCGCTTAAACGGGAAATAAGGGAAAGTCCTCTTCCCCTAAAGCGGCACACTCCCGGCTGAAAACAAGAGCGCACGGATTCTCCTATTATATCAAATGGGGAACGGATTGCGGGAATTCCGCAATTATTCACAGAACGAATATAATTCGACATTGATGCTTATATTTCGACATCATATAATAGGTACATCGAACGTGAAGGGTTGTTGATTCCGGAATGTCCATCAAGCTGAGGACTTGTCTTGCACTAGTATTCGGGCTGCTGATGATCCTCCTGACGATCCTGCTGGGAGTGGTAATCAACCGTCTTTCCAGTAATAACATTGAGAAAGAAATCGGTAATACGTTGGGCGGCATTGCTTATCAGATGTCAGACAAGCTGGACTATTTCATGTGGTCCCGGTCGGGGGAAATTGATGTGGTCAGCAAGCTGGATGTGCTGCGCAATCCCCAGGAGCGCCATAGCGCCCAGGAGCTGCTCCAGGAGCTGAAGGCCAACATCCCCTCCTTTACCTGGATCGGCTTGACGGATGCCGCGGGAGTGGTTGCCGCCTCTACGGAAAATCTGCTCCACGGTGTGGACATCAGCCAACGGCCCGTATTCAAGCAAGGCTCCAAGGAAAAATTCATCGGAGACGTCCATGAGGCGGTGCTGCTGGCCAAGCTGCTCCCCAACCCTACCGGTGAAGCCATGCAGTTTGTAGACATCAGTGTTCCGCTTACCGATTCCGCCAGCCAGTTCAGCGGGGTGCTGGCAGCCCACCTGAGCTGGGAATGGTCCAAGGAAATGGAGAATTCCCTGCTGGAATCCTATTCCTCCCTGAAGGAGCATGTGGATATAATTGTGGTCAGCCGCAAGGATAATGTGGTTCTGCTTGGGCCGAAAGAGCTGGTCGGGCAAACCCTGCAGCTGGAAAGCATCCAACAGGCCTCCTCCCAAAAAGGCGGATGGGCCCTGGAAGCCTGGCCGGATGGCAATAACTATGTAACCGGCTATTCTTATGGGGACGGGTATATGAACTACGGCGGGCTGGACTGGACCGTTCTGGTCCGGGAGCCGAAGCATGTCGCCTACCAGTCTGTGGATACCTTGCAGCGGTACATATTTATGATCGGTTTTGCCGCAGCAGCATTGTTCGCCCTGTTAGGCTGGCTTGTGGCGGGTATGGTGTCCAGACCGCTGACCAATATTGCCGCTGCCGCCAGACGGATCCAATCCGGCGAACGGATCGGACTCCCCCAGCACAAAGGAATTGCCGATATCGAGAACCTGACGGATTCCCTGGACAACCTGCTGCGGAATCTCACCACAACAGAAGCCGCTCTTGGCCATATGGAAAGTCTGGCGCATCACGACAGGCTCACCGGCTTGCCCAACCGGGTGGGCTTCGAGGAGTATATCCGCATGGTGGCGGACAGAAAGGGCTCGCCCGGCAATGGTTTAGTTCTGATGTACATGGATTTGGACGGCTTCAAAAAGGTAAATGACACCCTTGGCCATGCAGCCGGAGACGAGCTGCTGAAAATTGTGGCCCAACGCATTCTGGGCCAGCTGCGGGAAGGCGACATGGCCGCCCGGCTGGGGGGCGACGAATTTGTTGCTGTACTCCGCCACGGCCATGCCGACAGCCGGAAGGTGGCTCTGGCGGCAGCAGGACGCATCCTGGACGCCGTCCGCGAGCCTTATCTGCTGGATGGTGAACAAGCCGGCGTAGGCATCAGCATCGGCGCAGCCGCCTGGCCTGAGGACGGGTCGGACATTCAGGAGGTCATGAAGCTTGCCGATGCCTCACTCTACAAGTCCAAGCTCAAGGGCAAAAACTGCGTGACCATCCATAACGCCTAGGTATGTTTTTAAACCTGCTTGAGGGCAGCTTTCACCGTTTTTGCACAAAAAAAGGGCCGGAGTCTCCCCAATGGGGCAGGCATCCGGCCCTGCTGCTTTCTGTTATGCAGTCACATCCCGTTTGGTAAACAGGCTCCAGGCCACGGCTGCAAAAGCGGCGAAATACAGGATCAGCATGGCGATGGAGAAGCCCATAGTCATCCCCTCCACCACCGGCTCCCGCCCTGCCGTATACTGCCGCAGATTCAGGTTGGAGAACAGGAAATACTTGATCCAATCATAACGCTGCAGCACGGCTGTGATCATGTTGCCCAGGAACATTAACCCGAGGGACAGGCCGATGGCCATGGACGAGCTGCGGAAGGCCGATGAAATCATAAAGGCGAAGGTCACCATCATAACCAGACTGACGCATTCATAGCCGTAGTTCACCAGGCTTTGCAAGAACATGCTGCGCTCTACCACCACCCCGTCCTTCACGGCCAGAAACGGGATGTTAAAGCCATCTACACCGTAAGCTACGGCGCCGATAATCATGGCGCATACCAGCATCAGCAGCAGCCCGAAGAGGGCAAACAAGAGCGTGGACAAATATTTGGATAAAAGAATCTTCCACCGCCTCACGGGACGGATGAGCAGCAGCTTGATGGTCCCTCCGGCAAATTCTCCCGCCACGATATCCGCCGCGATGACAATGGTGAATATGGACAGCAGAGTAATGAGATTGGAGGAGAACATCACCGTGCTCCACAAGGTTTGTTTTTCCGTATCCCAATTATTCTCCAAGGCATGTTTGGACACCATCACCGTATCCTTCAAATACTTGGAATATTCCGCATCCGCCGCCATATTGGGATCATTCAGCTGGGACTCCAAGCTGGTAATCCGCTGCTCCAGCCGCTGCCGGTAATCCTGCCCGTCCTCAGTTGAAGGCCGCTCGTAGATTTTGTTTATCACTACAGAGACCAGGAGGATAGCCAGCACGATTCCCAACATGACCCAGGTCCGCGAACGGCGGTAGATTTTCATATTTTCATTCATTACCAAAGGGCGCATTCTACTCAATTTGTCCACTCCCCGTCATTTCCAAGAATTTATCCTCCAACGACCTGCCGCTGGCCTTCACACCGTATACACGGAAGCCCTCCTTCACCAGGTGCTCGATAATAACCGGAATCTCCTCCCGCTCGAGAATCGCTTCGAATCCGGCGATATCCGCCAGCACCTTCGCCTCCGGATACAGGCGCCCAACAGCCTCCGCTCCTTCTGCAGGACGGGAAATCTCGAATCTGACATGCCCTGCGCCTTCTGCACGGGTAATATCGCCCATCTCCTGGATGCCCACCAGCTTGCCGGTCTGGATAACCGCTACCTGGTCGCACATCAGCTCCATCTCGGACAAAAGATGGCTGGAGACCATCACGGAGATTCCCTCCTCCTTGGCCAGCCGCCGCAGATAGTCCCGCAGCTCGCGGATTCCTGCAGGATCCAGCCCGTTGGTGGGTTCGTCGAGAATCAGCAGCTTGGGGCGGTGCATAATGGCTTGAGCCACACCCAAACGCTGCCGCATACCCAGGGAATACCGCTTCACCTTATCGTCAATCCGGTTGCCCAGCCCTACCAGATCAATGACTTCCTTCAGCCTGTCCTTGCTGATCCCTTCATGCATCCTGGAGAAGTGGATCAGATTCTGGTACCCTGTCAAATACTTGTACATTTCGGGATTTTCCACAATGCCGCCCATCAGCTTCATGGCATCCTCAAAGCGGGAGCTCACATCTAACCCGCCAATTTTCACAGAGCCCTCGGTCATAGAGATCAAACCGGTAATCATCCGGATGGTGGTGGTTTTCCCGGCCCCGTTGGGACCAAGCAGGCCAAAGACCACTCCCTGCGGAATATCGAAGCTGAGATGGTCTACGATGGTCTTGCCGCCAATGCGCTTCGTCAAATTGCGCAATTCAAGAATCGGTGCAGAATTGGACATAGTTCCTCCTTCATAGGATTACATTGCCGTCTGCCAATACGGCTGTGTTCTGAAAGCCTCTTCCATTTTAGTAAACCTTTCTTAAGGAGAAAAGGAATTTCTCCTTATCTTTTCCTTAAACCATGTTAAAATGAAACAAACCAACAATCAACATGAAGGAGCCTCATCCCCATGCCCGCAACCGAGTCCCGGCTGGAGCAGAACCGGCCGCAAAACGCCGTCAGCCGACGCAGACTGTCTATTTTTTGTGCTGCCACCATACTCTATTGGGTCAGCATGTATACCTATGTGCCTGTCCTATCCCCTTATCTGGAGGACAAAAGCTACTCCTTCGGCGTCATCGGCGTTATTCTTGGCAGCTACGGATTCATGCAGATTCTCATCCGGCTTCCGCTGGGAATTTATTCGGATAAGCTGGGCAAGCGCAAGCCGCTGTTATTTCTGGGCTTTGCCGCTGCAACCGTCAGCTGCCTGATGTTTCTGATCCCCGGCCACTGGCTGTGGCCGCTTTTTGCCCGCTCCGTCGCGGGGGTGTCCGCCTCCGCCTGGGTAGGCTTTACAGTGCTGTTCGCCGCCTACTATCCGCCGGAGCAGGCAACCCGCGCCATGGGCACCATCAGCTTCCTGACGGTTACCGGCCAATTGACCGGCATGGCCATCTCCGGATTTTTGGCTGACGGCTTGGGCTGGCCCTCTGTCTTTATCGCTGGGGCAGTGGCAGGCACCGCCGGGTTGGGGCTGGCGTTTGCCGTGTACGAGGCACCTGCACAGCAAGGGCGTGTGCCTATGCGGGTGAAGGACTTGGGCAGCGTGATCCAGAACCCCATGCTGCTGAAGGTATCCACCTTATCCATTCTGGCCCATAGTATTCTTTTTATTACCATGTTCGGCTTTACTCCCTCCCAGGCTCTTGTCCTGGGCGCCAGCAAAAGCGGGCTTACCTTCCTAAGCGTCTGCTTCATGATTCCCCATGCGGTAACGGCCATTTTGTCGGGCAAGGTTTTTGCCCCCCGCTTCGGCCCCTGGAATATCGCCTTGGCAGGCTTTGCCTTAAGCGCCGTCTGCACGCTGGCCATCCCCTTCGTGCCCAATTTCGCCGCCCTGTGCGTGACCCAAGCGGTAAACGGCTTCGCCCAAGGCTTGCATTTGCCGCTTCTGCTGGGGCTGGCCATTCAAGAGATTGAGCCTGCCAAACGGGCGACAGCAATGGGCTTCTATCAGGCCGTTTATGCCTTGGGCATGTTCGCCGGACCTTTTATCGCCGGATGGTTGAATGAGGGCTACGGGCTGGATGCCGGTTTTTATCTGGGTGGAACTATCGCTCTTTTTGCAGCGGCGCTTGCCTTTTGGTGGAAAAAATCCTCCTCCGGCAGGCTAAGCTGAGTCTGGCGCGGCGCGGACGAAAGGAGGTTTTGTCAATGGCAGTTGAAGCCTGGTGGGAGCTGACGCCGGTGCTGGAGCATCATTATTACTGGCACCAGAAGGAGAAATTCCTGCTGGATTCCGACCGTTATCCCCATTGGACCCTGTTTGCCGTCACCGGTGGAAAATTTGAATATGACATTCTCGGCTGCCGTGGCTCTGCCAAGCTGGCGGAGCTTGTAATTTGTCCGCCGGAAACGGATTTTGGCAGACAGGTAACGGAGCAATTGAGCTTTCATTTCCTGGCCTTCTCCTTCCTTGGCCCCGGAAGCGCCAAGGTCCAGGAGGTGGCGGGAGCCGACGGATATAAGCTGGAGGTTGTGGATACGCAGCGTCTGTTCAATACCTTCGGGCATCTGCGCAGTGCCGCCATGTCCTCAGGTCCTTGGGTCATGCCCTGGTCGGACCATCTGCTGAAGGACCTCTGGAAGCAGGTCGTCTATGAGAAGCTCTCGTCTGCTTCAGCAGGCTTGGCACAGGGAGAGCTCCGCTTTCACGGCGATCCTGTCATGGATCTGGCCGGCCGGATCATCCAGCAGGAGGCTTGTACGCCCTTAAGTCTGGGCGGCCTGGCGGGGCGGCTTGGGCTGACGCCCGTGCAGCTGACACGCCGCTACAAGGCGGTGTTTGGGCTCAGTCCGTCCGAGCATGTGCTGGAGCTCAGGATGCGGCATGCGTGCAGCCTCTTGACCGGGACCACCTTCAGTCTCGAGACAATAGCGGAGGCCTGCGGTTATGAAACCGGCTTTTATTTAAGCCGGATTTTTACCAGGAAGATGGGTATGAGCCCCTCAGCGTACCGGAAGGCGTACCGGATATAGGGACAGCTAGTCGATATCCGCAAAATTTTGGCGGATTATGAACTTTTTCCGTCTCCCATGCGTCTATATATAGTGGGTAGAGGAGGGTGTACATAGATATGAATGTAAATACGGAAGCAGGCACAGCCAATTTCGAATATCTTCAGCAAGCAGCCGAAACGAATGATACCAGGACCGCATTGCGGGATCTGATGACTACATATGGGGACGATGTATGGAATTACGCGTTCAGCCTTTGCCGCAATTCCGACATGTCCGACGATATTACCCAAGAGGTTTTTCTGAAGGTGTACCGCAAGCTGGGCAGCTTCAGAGGGGAATCCTCCATTAAGACCTGGCTGTTGGCCATCACCCGGCATACCGCCTTCGACATGCAGCGCAGCTCGTTCTGGAAGCGGATCACCAGCTCGGATATTTTCGCCGCCACAGCAGTCCAACCCTCCGCCGAGCATGAAGCTATTGAACGGTTCTCCATTAATGACATCTGGCAAAAGGTTATGGAGCTGCCCGTCAAGTACCGGGAGGTTCTGATTTTGTACGCCCACTATCAGCTGTCCATGAGGGAGATGGCGGAGATTCTGAAGCTGTCCGAGGGCACGGTCAAGTCCAGGCTGTTCCACGCCAGGGCAAGGGTGCTGAAGCTGAAGGAGCGTGACCCGATTGAGCCGGAATGATTCCGACTGGGAAAAAAAGCTGAGTGACCGTCCCCGTGATAATAAAGGCTTCAGCGATGATTTGCGGCGGAGAATCGAAGACCAGGTGGAACGCAGGGAAAAAAGACGGCGCCGCTGGCTGTGGCCCGTCTTCGGTCTATGCGGAGTTGCCGGAGGCTGCGCATTCTATTTCTTTGGCGGGATCCCCTTCCTAACCGACAGGGGAATTTCTGCCGGCCTTGCCGCCGGCGTCAGCCCGGCAGCAATACAAGCCACGCCGGAGGCTTCTGCAGCACATGCCGCCATATTGGGAGAAGTCAATGTCAAATCAGGTTTGCTGATCGGTCTGCGCCAGGATGCCGGAACCGAAACCTCCGCTAGCAGTGTGACATCAAGCCCCAGCAGCTACCGGACACTGATGCTTGCGCAGGTTGACGGGCAGCTTCAGGTGGCCGCCCAGGGCAAGGGTGTTCTTGTGCCTTACGGCCAGAAGTTTTGGAAAATTGAATCCAAAGACGTGACAACGGACTCGGATGAGCTCCATTATCTGGTTGCTTATCCCGCGGACAAAAAAGCAGAAGCCCGGACTGTGATTGACGATCCGGACGAAAGCATCGTGCTCCGGGAAAAGCTGCTGTTCGCCGGGAACCAATATGTATCGGTGCAGGAGAACGAAATCTGGAAGGACGGCAGCCTGCCTTCCGAGGAAAGCAAGGTGTGGGTCCGGAAGCTGACCCAACTGAATGAAACGGTTGTGCCCCCTTCAATCTCAGCTGCCAATGCGGGGCATGTGACAATATTGGATATTTTTGGTGAGGGCGCACAGCAGATTCTTACTAAGATGGCCTATTCCAAAAGGAATTCTGACGGCAGGAGCAGCAGAAGCCCAGCCGAAAGCACTCTTATGGAAGAAGCCGTCATGCAGCCTTATGGCGCAGGTGACAATTGGGCTATTGTCCGCAAGCCCGGCAAGTGGACGGCTCAGGTTGCAGAATCCTTTTTTGAACCGGAAACCCGGTTAATCGGCTTCAAGCTGAAAGCTTACCCTGTCCGGCTGCCGGAACAGGTTACCTCCCATGATAAGCTGTCCGATGCCTTATGGGTCCGTGATGCCCAGCTTCAGGAGCAGCGCCGGGATCTTCTCGTATCCCCGCTGGAGGATTTGGCAGTGGTCATCACCGACAAGAAGCTGGTGCTTTATACCCCCGACAGCTCTATTGAGCGCAGCAGATTGGTGCTGGAGGTGCCGATTGCTCCAGGCGAAGCACTGGTTTCGGCGCAATGGGCTACCGGGAGCTATGTCAGCGATTGGGTAACCAAAGCCCGCAAATATTTGCAAAGCGGACAAGAATAAGGACGGCCGGATCACTCATGTCCGCCGTCCTTTGTCTTTTATGGGAATTGAGCTATTGAATGATAATAGCCTGCTCCTGGGCCTTCAGGCACAGCTCTGCAGCCTTGAAGGCATGCTCCTGGGTCATAGCCTTCTCCGTCCTGTTGATGCAATCCAGAATCAGCTCCCCGAAGAACGGGAAGCCGATTTGACCGCTTACCTCAAAATGATGCTCACCCGTATGGTTTACCAGATAGACGTGATCCCCTGATTTGTCTCGGGCAATGTCGATATACTTGCGCAGCTCAATATAGCCGTCTGTGCCGAGAATGGTCGTACGCCCGTCGCCCCAGGTACCTAACCCGTCCGGAGTCAGCCAGTCCACCCGGAAATACTGGGTCGCCCCATTATCCCCAAGCAGCGTTGCGTCGCCGAAATCCTCCAGCTCCGGATGTTCCGGGTTATTGTAATTGGCCACCTTGGAATGCAGCACCTTGGCATCCTTGCAGCCGGCATAGAAGAGAAACTGCTCAATCTGATGGCTGCCGATATCACCGAGAATACCGCAGTAATTTGCTTTTTTGAAGAACCAATCCGGCCGTCCCGATGCCCCCAGCCGGTGCGGGCCGAAGCCGATGACCTGCACCACCTTGCCGATGGCGCCCTGCTCGATCAGCTGACCGGCATAGATGGCCGCCTCCACGTGAAGCCGTTCGCTGAAGTACACCATATATTTTCTGCCGGTGTCCTTTACCTTCTGCTTGGCGGATTCCAGCTGCTCCAGGGTAGTGAAGGGAGCCTTGTCCGTAAAATAATCCTTACCCGCATCCATCGCCCGAAGCCCCAGCGCACAGCGGTCGGAAGGAATGGCAGCACCCGCAATCAGCTGCACCTCCGGGTCCTGCAGCACCTCCTCCTCGGTTGCGGCAATCCTCACCTGGGGATATTTAGCGGCGTATGCAGCCGCCTTGACCGGGTCCCGGTCATACACCCACTTGAGAGTCGCCCCCGCTTCCAGCAGTCCGTTGGTCATGCCATAGATATGCCCGTGGTCCAACGCCACTGCAGCAAAGACAAACTCCCCCGGCTGCACGACCGCATTTGGCTTTCCTTTGGGAGCGTAATTCATCCCGTCGCTTTTTTGAACCATTGATTGTCTGCCTCCTATAAAAGAAATCGTTTACATGAATAACAGCCGGCAACTTGCATACAAGCTCTTGTTCCCACTCCATAATACATGTTTTACCAGGCCAGGCACAAGCGGTCGCACTTGGCCTCACATGACCACACTAGCCCACACTATATATGAACACTATCCCTTAGGCTCAGGCTGGTCCTGTACAATCGTGGGCATGTACCCTTGCTGTGGAATAAGCAAAAGATATTTGCCATCATCCTTTACTGCATGCCATTAATCCTGAACCAATGGGATAGTATGCGGATGCGCTGCAAGGCACAGCACTCATACTCAAATTTTACTTAACTGAGCCTATGGGATAGTGCCAACATACTTCTGTTCCTGCACAGAGGGCGGAGCAGCTGCCGCCGCAAGCCTTACTTTACCCGGGCAATGGCGAAGCCGTCGAATGCCGGCAGTACCGCGCATTCCAGCCGGGGATCGGCGGCGATCCGCTGGTTGAACAGGCGGACCTGGGTAGCGGAGCGGCCTTGGCTGGTTTCCTTGAAGGTTTTGCCCCGGAGAAACAGATTGTCGGCAGCGATCAGGCCGCCCGGATTGCTAAGAGCAATGGCCAGCTCCAGATAATCGGGATAATTGCCCTTGTCCGCATCAATAAAGATGAAATCAAACTTTCTTCCCTCCTGCTGCAGCTCGCGCATCCGGTCCAACGCTTCCCCTGTCCGGAACTCCGCCTTCTCTCCCAGCCCGGCAAACTCCAGGTTGCGCTTGGCCAGACTGGCATATTCCGGCTCCAGCTCCAGAGAGCAAAGACTCCCCCCCTCCGCCAGTCCTCTGGCGATGCAGATACCGCTGTACCCTCCCAAAGCTCCGATTTCCAGGGCATGCTTCACTCCGCAGATACGGACCAGCAGGGTAAGCAGCCGCCCATATCCGGGGGCAACAGAAATATCGTGTACCCCCAGCTCCCGCAGGGTCTCCCTCACATGCTGCAATTGGGGATCGGGCGGGTACAGGGATTCAATATATTCTTCTTCAAGGGTCATCATCTTGTTTAGCCTGCCTTCCGGAAGGCGGTTTGGCATTAGAGCCATAATCGCCTATACTAAAAGGTATTATACGGACATGCCGCCCGGGAAGCAACGAGGCGATTGTCCGCTTTATATGAAATGAGGAGTCTCTGCCATGTCCAAACTGCAATTAATCGCCACCTGTCCCATGGGGCTGGAGGCTGTCGTCGCCCGGGAATTGAAGCTCCTGGGCTATGAGGATCAAATGACTGAAAACGGGCGGGTTACCTTCACCGGGGATGAATTGGCTATCTGCCGGGCCAACCTGTGGCTGCGTACTGCTGACCGGGTGCTGATCAAGATGGGTGAATTTAAAGCCACCACCTTCGATGAGCTGTTCGAGGGCACCAAGGCGCTGCCCTGGGATCAATGGATACCGGAGGACGGGGAATTTCCCGCCCAAGGCCGATCCCATAAATCCCAGCTGTCCAGTGTGCCAGCCTGCCAGGGCATTGTCAAAAAAGCCATGGTGGAAAAAATGAAGGAACGCTACCACAGGGAGTGGTTTCCTGAGGATGGGGCCAGATATGTAGCAGAGGTTTCCCTGCTTAACGATGTCGCCACCCTTACACTTGACACCACAGGCCCCAGTTTGCATAAACGCGGCTACCGCAAGCTTGTGACCGAAGCGCCGCTGAAGGAAACACTGGCATCCGCCATGATTCTGCTGAGCCGCTGGACACCGGACCGCCCCCTGTACGACCCCTTCTGCGGATCGGGTACCATTCCGGTGGAAGCGGCCATGATCGCCTGGAATATAGCCCCCGGCCTGCGGCGGAGCTTCCCCTCCGAAGCCTGGCCTGTTATCGGCGCCCAGCTGTGGGAGGACGCCCGCAACGAGGCTATCGATTCCGTGCGCGACGACATTCCGCTGCAGATTAGCGGCAGCGACATTGATCCCACTGCCATCGCCGTAGCCGAAGCCTCTGTAAAGGCTGCAGGCTTCACTGGTGAAATCCAGCTGGACACCCTGCCGGTGGCCAAGGCCCGTCTCACCGGCGATTATGGCTGCGTTATCACCAACCCGCCCTACGGCGAGCGGATCGGTGATCCCGAGGAGGTGCAGCGGGCTTTGCGGCAATTGGGCGCCTTGACTGCGGGCTGCCCCAGCTGGTCGACCTTCGTGCTGTCGCCCAGCAAGCAGATGGACCATTATTTCGGCCGCCCCGCCGGGAAGAAGCGGAAGCTGTTCAACGGGCGGATCGAATGCGCCCTGCATCAATATTTGGGTCCGCTGCCTCCCCGCAACCGGAAGGAGGATACGCTTTGAAAATATTAGTGCTGGCCGAGAAGCCCAGCGTCGCCAAGGAGCTGGCCCGGGTGCTGGGCGCCGGGCAAAAGCATAAAAGCCACATGGAAGGCCCGAAGTATGTGGTCACCTGGGCATTGGGGCATCTGGTTGAGCTGGCGGAGCCGGAGGATTATGATCCCAAATACAAAACCTGGACTCTCGAGGATCTGCCCATTATCCCCAACAAAATGAGGCTGAAGGTGATCCGGGAGAGCTCCCACCAATTCAAGGCCATTGAGCAGCTGTGCAAACGGCCCGATATTTCAGAGCTGGTTATCGCCACTGACGCGGGCCGTGAGGGCGAGCTGGTGGCCCGCTGGATCATGGAGCTGGTGCGCTGGAGGAAGCCCTTCAAGCGCTTGTGGATTTCGTCGCAGACGGACCAGGCCATCCGGGAGGGCTTTGCCCGGCTGAAGCCCGGGCAGGATTATGACCGGCTGTACCAGTCCGCCGTCTGCCGGGCGGAGGCCGATTGGCTGATCGGCCTCAATGTGACCCGGGCGCTGACCAGCAAGTACAGCGCCCAGCTGGCGGCAGGTCGGGTGCAAACCCCGACCCTGCAGCTCATGTCGGAGCGGGACAAGGAAATCCGCGCCTTCCGGCCGGTGGATTATTGGCTGGTCCAGGCGGACTTCGGCAGCTTCCAGGGCCAGTGGCGCGCGGACAGCAGCGGCGAGGCCCGGATATGGAAGCGTGAAGATGCACAGGACCTGGTCCGGCGGATTTCCGCAGGCAAAGCAAGCCGCGTCAAGCAGGTAAAACGGGTAGATAAAAGCATCCCCCAGCCCTTGGCTTATGATCTGACTGAGCTGCAGCGGGATGCCAACAAACGGTACGGCTTCTCCGCCAAGCAGACCTCCTCCCTGCTTCAGCGTCTGTATGAGCAGCATAAGCTGGTCACCTATCCCCGGACAGACTCCCGGCATTTGACCCAGGACATGGTGCCCACCTTGAAGGGACGGCTGCAAAGCGTGGCCGTGGGCCCTTACGCAGCTCTGGCCCGGCAAATTCTGAAGGCGCCGCTGGCCGTTACCAAACGCTTCGTGGATGACAGCAAGGTCACCGACCATCATGCCATCATCCCTACGGAGCAATTCAATAATTTGAGCGCCCTGTCCAACGAGGAGCGCAAGCTGTATGATCTTATCGTGCGCCGCTTCCTGGCGCTGTTCCTTCGCCCCTGTGTGTTCCAGCAGGCTACGGTAACCGTGGAGCTTGCTGGAGAGAAATTTTATGCCACTGGTGCCATTATGAAGGAGCAGGGCTGGAAGGAAGCCTACGGGCTGACAGACACGTCAGATCCTGATGAGGAAGAAAGCGGCGCGGAGGACACCTTTGCCCAACAGCGCTTGCCTGAGCTGAAGGAAGGGGACTCCCTCCCTCTGAAGCAGGCCAAGGAGCTGTCCAGGCAAACCAAACCGCCTGCAAGATATACGGAGGCCTCCCTGCTGACTGCTATGGAGAAGCATAAGCTGGGCACCCCTGCCACCAGGGCGGATATTATTGAGAAGCTGGTGAAGACCGACACCATCGAACGCCAAGGCAATGCCGTTCAGCCCACAGGCAAGGGCAAGCAGCTTATTGAGCTGGCTTCGCCGGAGCTGCGGTCTCCTGAGCTTACCGCCCGCTGGGAGGAGGAGCTGGAGCGGATCGCTTTGGGCAAGGGCAGCATGGAGCAGTTCCTGGCCTCTATCCGCAAGCAGGCGGCGCAGCTGGTCAGCCAGGTGGTGGCAAGCTCCACCGAGTATAAGCCTCATAATATCACCACCAGCAAATGCCCTGACTGCGGCAAGCTGCTGCAGGAAATCAAGGGCAAACGCGGGCTGATGCTGGTCTGCAGCGACCGGGAATGCGGCTACCGCCGCGCCGGTGAGCCGATGCTCACCAACCACCGCTGCCCCCAATGCCATAAGAAGATGGAGCTGC
>JAQSYT010000454.1 GCA_029256065.1 Paenibacillaceae bacterium | reverse complement strand
TGGATTTTTGGGGGTTTTTCCAATTCCCATTATTTCCAAATTAACCTACGTTGAAGCAAACTGGATGTCGGTTTCGTTCATTATAACTAGAATCGCCCATGGCCCAGCGGCCATCGCCAGCAGTGAAAATGGTGGGTTCAGGTGCAACATTTTCGTATAAAATGCCGCATCCGGCCTGAAGCAGCACAACCCGGCAGATTGCTGGCTCCAGCCGCCATCACAAAAAAAGCCCGTCCCCGCGGAGTTTTCCGCTAGGGACGGGCTTTGAGCCGCAGCTATGCCGCCGCCCGCTGCCGGAGACTGCGAGGAAGGAAACGCTGCAAGTTCCCCGCAGCTCCTAAGTCAGCCGTGCTGCTTTTTATTCGGCCGGGATCAGAATCTTTTGGCCGATGTGGATCAGGCTCGGGTTAGCCAGCTTATTGAACGTGGCGAGCTTCTGCCAAGTAGTCTTGTGCTTGATGCCGATAGCCCACAGGGTATCGCCCTTCACCACGGTGTAGACTGTATCCGCAGCAGCTTCAGGCTGCGGTGCAGCGGGTGCCGGAGCAGGTGCAGACGGTGCTGGCGCCGGAGCTGCAGGTGCGGGTGCGGCCGGTGCCGGAGCAGCGGGAGCCTGAGGAGCTGCAGCACCTTCAGCAGCCAGCTTCAATTGATACTCGGCATAGCCGTCATCGGCGGTGCCCACATACGAGAGCGTATCGATTCCGTCGGAGAAGCTTTTGGAATCCGGAGACGTCTTAAAGCTAACGTTGGCGCTGCCGATAGTAGGTGCCAAGGACCAGTTGCCGTCCGCGGTGGGATTGATGGTTTTGTACTCGCGGATGTAGTCAATAACGGCTTGGCGGTTTTCGTCCGGGGAAGCCAGGATGATGCGCTTGCCGTCCGGATTGGCGAACTTGCTGCTGGAGGCACGGTAGTTGTTGGATGCAACCACGAACTGCTGCTTCGGATCGATGGCCTTGCCTTCGAACTGCAGGTTGACAATACGGCTGGATTGCGGGTTCAATGCTTCGCCGGTAGCCTTGTACTTGGCAGGCTGGGTAACGTCGATTTGATAAGAAACGCCGTCAATCACGTCAAAGTTATAGGTCGGGAAGTCATTATTAATCAGTTCCTGCTTGGCGGTGCTGGAGGTATCAACATGGTTGAACTGGCCGGCAGACCATTCCAGCCATTCCTTCAGCTCGGCGCCGTTAATCAGCACTGCATTCACCGTGTTGGAATACAGGTACAGGTCGGCTACATTCTTGATGGCTATGTTGCCGGTAGGAATATTGGTATAGTAGTTCGGGCCTTGGCGTCCGCCGGCCTTGAAGGGGGCGCCTGCGGAAAGTACCGGGATTCCCTCGTATTCGGTGCCTTGAAGATGCTTTTCCACGTACCACTTTTGGGCGTTGGTTACGATTTGGATGGACGGATCATCCTGGATCAGCGCAAACCAGCTGTTGATAGGAGCCGTGGTGGTGCCTACCGGGCCGCGCACATAGTCCAGAGTATGCTGGTGGTCTTCCTTGACCGCATCCAGAACCTCCTGGTCCGCATCAACCAGCGCTTTCTTGGCAGTGGCGTCATAGATGGGCTTAACGGTTACAGCAGAATCGGTCACCGCCCATTTGCCATTCGCCAAGGTCAGCTCCAGGTCGATGATACCCAGGTTATTGCCCCAATAGCCGGGCTCAACGGAAGGAACGCCGTTGATGGTGCCCTTCTCCAGATCAACGCCCGGCTGGTCCTTGAAGGCGCTGCTGGGGAATACCTTATGGGCGTGGCCGAACAAAATGGCCGTAATATCCTTCACCTTGCTCAGGTACAGCACGGAGTTCTCCATCTTGTCCGCTTGCGGAATGTTCTCGAAGCCGGAATGGGGAATGGCAATGACAATGTCGGCGCCCTTGGCCTTCATTTCGGGCACAAACTTCTCAGCGGTTTTGACCATATCCTTCACCACTACTTTGCCCTCCAGCTTAGCCTTGTCCCATTGAATGATTTGCGGAGGAACGAAGCCGATCACGCCAACCTTCAGGGTATGCTTGGCGCCGCTGTTGTCAGTCACTTCTTTATCCAGAATCAGATAGGGAGTATATAAATTCTTGTCGTTGGATTCGTCCTGATCTTGATCATCCACATAGACGTTGGCATTCACATAAGGAAAGTCGGAACCGGCCAGAGAGGTATTGAGGAAGTCCAGTCCATAATTGAATTCATGATTGCCCAAATTACCCGCGTCATAATCCAACAGGTTCATCGCCTTGTATACGGGATGTGTTTCACCTTGCTGAAGGGGGTCAACGGTGGCTACATAATCACCCAGCGGGTTGCCCTGGATCAGGTCGCCGTTATCGAACAGCAGGCTGTTTTTGGCTGCCAAACGGGCTTGTTTAATCAACGAGGCTGTTTTCGCAAAACCGTACTCATCTGTCGGCTTGTCCGCAAAATAATCATAGTTCACCATGTTTACATGCAGATCCGTGGTTTCCATAATCCGCAGGTCTACTGTAGCGGTCCCGTCCTGGGCAGCTGCCGGAAGCACAGCAGGCAACGTCAGCAGACTGGCTGCCACCGTAGCCGATAGAACTTTTTTCCAAGCTGATAACAAGTGTGTACCTGACAAATGGGGTTCCTCCTCTATTCCTCTCTATTATGTATGTCTAGGCCGTGTTTGCTAACACGCCCTAAAAAAGACCATACAATAATCATTCTAAAATAGAGTTGGGGAAAAGTCACGATAATTTTTTGTAAATTTATCCAATGAAGGAATGAACATTTACTCCCCGGTTTGAACAGGCACCATAATGACGGCGGTTAGCCCCCCCTCCGGCCTGAGACGATATTCCAGCCCGTAGGCTTCCCCGTAATGCAGCTGAATGCGCTGATGCACGTTGCGGATGCCGTAGCCCTTGTCACGGAGAGTACCATCCACAATTTGGCGCAGCTTCTCCAGATCCACTGGAATAAAGCCATTGTCCTCCACCAGAATAAGCAGCTCCTTCTCCCGGCGCTTCACACGGATCCATAGCTGTCCTTCCCCGTCCATACTCTGCACCCCATGGAAAATGGCGTTTTCCACCAGCGGCTGAATCACCACCTTGGGCACCGTGCAGCTCTCCACGCCTTCGTCAATATCCCAGAATACCTCGAACACACCGGGATACCGCTTCATTTGAAGCCGGATATAGGCCTGCACATGCTCCAACTCCTCACTGACGGTAATAATGCTCTTGCCCTTGCTCAGCCCGATGCGCAGCAGCTTGGACAAATCCTTCACCATGGTGCCCACATCCTGATTCCCGCTGCCCAGAGCATACCAGTAGATGGAGTCCAGGGTATTGTACAAAAGATGGGGCGTAATCTGGGAATGAAGCGCCGACAGCTCCTGCTCCTTCTGCTTGATTTTCATTCCATAATTTTCCTCAATGGACTGGTCCAGCCGCTGGGTCATGCGGATGAAGGCCTGGTAGAGCAGGCCAAACTCGTCTGTCCGCTGCCGCGGCTGCGAGGTGTCGAAGGGGAGTCGCTGTCCAGGCTCATACACCCGGGTGAACATCACCAGCTTGCCAAGCGGCTTAATAATATCCCTGATCAGATACGACACAAACAGCAGCACAAACAATAAATAT
>JAQSYT010000071.1 GCA_029256065.1 Paenibacillaceae bacterium | reverse complement strand
GTCCAGATCTCCGGCGGTCTGCCAGCGCTCCAGCATCCGCTCGGCCTTGTCCAGCAGATAGAGGGGCTGCGAGGCTTGCAGTACATATTGCGATTGGAAGGGATTTCCACGGGCCAGCAAATCCGACAAATCGCGTCGAGCGGGTACGGGCGGAGACGCCTTATACAGAATAAGATAGTAGCTTAGCGCTTCCTCCGGCCTGACAGCCAGATGCATTCCTTTCCCGCCATGTACGACCGAATAAGGTCCCGCCAACCAGGATTTCCCGTCCATACGGATATCCGCCGAACCCTCCGTGACATACAGATACGCGCTTGAAGGCAAAAGCAAGGTGGGAGCAGGTTTCCCCGGCTGCAGGATTTGCCGCCGGATATCCATGATCCGCACATGTGCGCCATTCCACAGTTTGATATATGCAGCTGTATCCATCGCTTTTTAGCCGCGCCTCCTTTTCCTTCCGCAGATATTGCATTCTGACCTGTCTGTATACTCTACTGCATTTTATTTGATAATCATTCTCAATGTCAACGGTAATACTGCAAATGCTGCAATGCTGTTATACCGGGAAATACCGGGTATTATAAAAACATGCGTTCTCATGGCAGTGATATGATATAATGGATAAAACTTAAGTGAAGAGCTGCTTCGAGGCCAATTCCGGGTACTTTTGGGGGAGCCCCCGTAAATAGATTAAGGTGCAGCAGGAGAGCTGTAATGTAATAAAGGGGTGTTTTGGCTATGGGGATGCGGTTTGTGATCGGCAGGGCGGGCAGCGGAAAAAGCACGCTTTGTTTGGAAGAGATCAAAAGCAGGCTGCAAGAGAGTCCGGACGGACATCCTCTGGTGCTGCTGGTGCCGGAGCAGGCCACCTTCCAGGCGGAGCTGTCATTAGTTTCGGCCCCCGGTGTAAAAGGGCTGATCCGGGCTCAGGTCCTGAGCTTCCGCCGTCTGGGATGGCGCATCATGCAGGAAACGGGAGGGACCGCAGGTACTCCCATTGATGATTTGGGCAAGAAGATGCTGCTGCATAAGCTTTTACATAAATATAACAAGGAGCTGCGGCTGTTCCGCCAGGCCTATGACAAAACAGGCTTTGTGGACCAGCTTCACGGCCTTGTGGGGGAATGGAAGCGGCATAACCTGACTCCGGATGATCTGGAGGGGTATTACCGCCGCTTGGGCAAAAGCCTGCCTGATTCGGCGGCTGCATTGGACAATAAGCTCCATGATCTGATTCTGGTGTACAAGCGCTACGAAGAGGAGCTGGCAAGGGAGTATCTGGACGGGGATTCGTTCTTGACCCGGCTGGCTGAGAAGGCCGGAGAATGCGGCTGGCTCGCGGATGCCGAGGTATGGATCGACGGCTTCAACAGCTTTACTCCCCAGGAGCGGACGGCGGTGGCGGTTCTGGCACAGCATTGCCGGAGCGTGGTGCTGACCTTGACCCTGAACCGCCCGTATGCGGCCGGAGAGCATCCTGGGGAGCTGGATCTGTTCCATCCCGCCGCCAATGCCATGCGCAAGCTGCAGGAGGTGCTGGCGGAGAAAGGCCTGCCTATGGCGGACGTGCAAATTCTGGACAAGAATCCGCCGCCCCGGTTTGCCCAAAGCCCCATGCTGGCCCATCTGGAGCGGCAGTATGAGCATCGTTTGTCTGCCTCCCGGCGGGTTTACACCGGAGAGTCCTCCTCGCCCCGGCAGGTCCGTATCCGTGCGGCAGTGAACCGGCGGGCAGAGGTGGAGGCGGCGGCCCGGCAGATGATCGCGCTGGTGCGGGACAAGGGCTACCGCTGGCAGGATATGGCGCTGCGGCTGCGCAGCCTGGATTCGTATGCGGACCTGCTGGAGACGGTGTTTTCCGAATACGGGATTCCGTATTTTATGGACCATAAGCGCCAGGTGCTGCATCACCCGCTTGCGGAGCTGATCCGCTCTTCCTTGGAGGCGGTTGGAGGCTACTGGCCGTATGAAGCGGTGTTCCGCTGCATCAAAACCGGGTTTTTCCTGCCGCTGCCGGAGGAGGAAGATGCCCCCCGCCAAGAGGATTGGGATGCCTTCGAGAACTATGTGCTGATGTACGGGATTCATGGCAGACGTTTCCTGGATGAACGGAGCTGGAGGCTGCGGAAGCTGGCGCCGCTGGAGGATACGGTGCCCGAGGCGGCTGAAGGGAATGGCCCGGAGGAAGAAACGGAGGAGGAAGCCGGGCAGGCTGATCCGGTAATTGCCGCATGTGCCCGCCGTGCCATTGAGCCTCTGGAACGGCTGCAAAAGCGTTTAGCCAAGGCCGAAGGCGCGCCGGAAATGGCGGAAGCTCTGTTCCTGCTGCTGGAGGAGCTTCGTGTGCCGGAACGCCTGGAGCTGTGGATGCAAGAGGCGGTGGCGGAGGGACGTCCGGAAAAGGCCAGGGAGCATTCTCAAATTTGGGAGCTCTGTATGGATGTGCTGGACCAGCTTGCAGAGCTGCTGGATGAAGAGCCTATGAAGCCGGAGCTGTTTGCCCGTCTCGTGGAAACGGGGCTGGAAAGCCTGCGTATGGGCCTTGTCCCCCCGGCGGTGGACCAGGTGCTGGTAGGTACCATTGACCGCACCCGCTCCGCCCAGGTGAAGGCAGTGTTTGTGCTGGGGGCTAATGACGGTGTGCTTCCGCAGAAAATCAACGACGGCGGTATTATTGCCGAGAATGAACGGGAGTTTTTGCTGGATCAGGGTGTCCCCATGGCCGACAGCGGGCGCAGGCGCCTGTTGGACGAGCAATATTTGATTTATACGGTGTTATGCGCCCCTGCGGATCTGCTCTATGTGAGCTATGCACTGGCCGATGAGGAGGGCAAAACCCTGCTTCCCTCCGAGGTGGTAAAGCAGATCGGCTGGCTGCTGCCAACAGTCAAACCGGTCCTGGCGGAAGCGCGGCCCCATGCGGCTATGCCGGATGCCGAACAACTGGAGTTTGTGGCTTCACCTGGCAAGGCGGTGGCGGATGCTGTGGCCCAGCTGCGGGAAGCCAAGCAGGGAAAGGGCGTTTCTCCGGTATGGGTACTGGCCTACAATTGGATGCTTGGCAAGCAGGAATGGCGGACCCGGGTGGGGGCTTCCTCCCGCTCCCTCTTTTACTTCAACAAGGAGGAGCCTCTGTCCGCCGGTACCTCTCTGCTCCTGTTCGGCGACAATCTCCGGGCCAGTGTATCCCGGATGGAGCGGTTTGCCGCTTGTCCGTTTTCCCACTTTGCCGCTTACGGACTAAGACTGCGGGAGCGCAAGATCTACCGCCTGGAGGCTCCCGACATCGGGCAGCTGTATCATGCCGCCTTGAGCGGCTTTGCCAGGCAGCTTTCTGCGGAGCAGCTGGATTGGGGCTCGCTCACCGATGAGGAGATTATCCTCCGGGTCAACGGGCTGGTGGATTTCCTGTCTCCCAAGCTGCAAAACGAGATTTTGTCCAGCACCTCCCGTTACAAATATATGGCCCACCGTCTGAAGGGCATTCTGTCCAAAACCTCATCTGCTCTGGCCGAGCATGCCCGGAGAGGGGAGTTTGTGCCGGTGGGCTTGGAGGTAGGTTTTGGTCCAGGCGAGGAGCTGCCTGCACTGGTGCTGCCTCTGCAGGACGGACATGCCATGGAGCTGGTCGGCCGGATCGACCGGGTGGACCGGGCTTACAGCGACAAGGGAATGCTGCTGCGGATTATGGATTACAAATCAAGCCCTACCATGCTCCGCCTGCCGGAGGTGTACCATGGGCTGTCCCTGCAGATGCTGACTTACCTGGATGTGATATTGACTCATGCCCCTTTATGGCTGGGCGAGCCTGCCCATCCGGCGGGTGTGCTTTATTTTCATGTGCATAACCCTCTCCTGGCCTGCCGGAACAAGCCGGACCAGGGAGAAGCCCAGGCGGCGGCGCGCAAGCAGTATAAGACCAGAGGCCTGGTAACGGCCGATGCGGACACGGTATTTTTGATGGACAAAAGCTTAAAGGAAAAGGGCGGCCACTCCGACTTGATTCCGGTTGCCATGAAGGCTGACGGCAGCTTCTACAAAAGCGCCTCCGTGGCTACGGAAGCAGGCTGGGAGAAGCTGCGCACCCATGTGCGCGGAGCCGTCCGGCAGATCGGCACGGATATCCTCGGGGGAAGAGTGGAGGCGGAGCCTTATAAGCTGGGCAAAAAAACCGCCTGCGCCTTCTGCCCGTACCGTCCGGTATGCAGCTTTGACCCGGCGCTTGCGGGCAATAAGGAGCGGACCATGCGGCAATACGGCAAAAACGATATTTGGCTGGCTCTGGAGGAAACAGCGGCAGAGGAGCAGGAGCACGGGAGAGGAGGGATAAGCCATGACGGACCCGGCAGATAAAGATAAGGATGTTGAAGCGGTGAACGGGCAACCGGATACCTCCGGCGGGCTTCCCGAGAAGCCTCCCGGCAGCAAATGGACGGACAGCCAATGGCGGGCTGTGGTCAGACGGGGCCGGAATCTGCTGGTAGCGGCGGCGGCCGGCTCAGGCAAAACGGCGGTGCTGGTGGAACGGATCATCCGCCGGGTATCCGATGAGGAGGATCCGGTGGATGTGGACCGGCTTCTGGTGGCCACCTTCACCAAGGCTGCGGCGGCGGAAATGCGGCAGCGGATCGGTGAAGCGCTGGAAAAGGCACTTTACGGTCTGCCGGATTCCGTCCATCTAAAGCGGCAGCTTTCCCTGCTGAACCGGGCTTCCATTACCACGCTGCACTCCTTTTGCATGGAGGTCATCCGGCGCTATTTTCATACGATTGCCTTGGATCCGGGCTTCCGGGTGGCAGATGATACAGAAGCGGCCCTGATCCGCCAGGAGGAGCTGGAGGGGCTTCTGGAGGAGCGGTACGGCGAAGCGCCGGAGGGACATCCCTTCTGGACGCTGGCGGACTGGTACGGGGGAGACCGCAGTGATGCGGCTCTTTTGGCGCTGGTGGAACGTCTCTATGAGGCGTCGCGGAGCCATCCGTTTCCGGACCGCTGGCTTAATGCCATGGCGGGTATGTTCCGGGTGGAGGAAGCAGAGGACGGCAGAGGGCTGGAGAGATTTGATGGACATCCCTGGTTTGCCTCACTGCTGAAGGATGTGTCGCTGGAGCTGGATGGGGCGTCGGCCTTGCTGGGCGAAGCTCTGGCGCTGTGCGGTATGCCCGGAGGCCCGGCGCCTTATGCGGCCAACCTGGAGGAGGAGCTGCGGTTGGTGTCGGCTGCGGCCGCTGCCGGGAGGAAGGGCTGGACGGATCTCTATGAAGCCTTCGGTACGGTGGCCTTCGGACGGCTGAAGCCCGTTAAGGGCGACAGTCTGGACAAGGAGCTGCAGGAGCGGGTCAAGAACCTGCGCAGCGATGCCAAGGAGAAGCTCCAGAAGCTGCGGGAGGAGCTGTTTGTGCGCACGCCGGAGGAATATCTCGCCGAGCTGGGCCGGCTGGCCCCCGTGGTGGACGAGCTGTGTCAACTGACGGTGGAATTTGCGGAGCGTTACAGCGCAGCCAAACGGGAGAAGGGCCTGCTGGATTTCGCCGACCTGGAGCATATGTGCCTGGCTATTCTCGGTAAACCGGGAGGCGGAAACGGAACGGAGCTTGAGCCAACGGCTGCGGCCCTGGCATACCGGGAGCAATTTGTGGAAGTGATGCTGGACGAATACCAGGATACCAATTTGGTGCAGGAGACCATCGTCAGTCTGATTTCCCGGCCGCTGCCGGGCAACCGGTTTATCGTGGGCGATGTGAAGCAGAGCATCTACCGCTTCCGGCTGGCGGAGCCCGGATTGTTCCTGGCCAAATACAGGGAGTACCAGCCTGGAGGCTCGGCCTCCGGTTCCGGGGAACGCATCGATCTGGCCCGGAATTTCCGCAGCCGCCGCCAGGTGGTGGATGCGGTGAATGTGCTGTTCCGGCAGGTGATGCGTTTGGCTGTGGCGGAGATGGATTACGGCCGGGATGAAGAGCTGGTGTACGGCGCGGGCTTTGCGGAGCATGGTTCTGCAGAAGGCCTGGAGACTGCCGCCGGCCCGGATTATGCCGCAGAGCTGGTTCTGGTGGACAAGTCAGATGCTTCTTCCGGCGGAGCTGCCGGGTTTGGGGCAGGCGGAGATGCGGATGCGGCTTCGGACGGGGAGGAAGATTTTTCCGGAGCGTCAGGCAGTGCGGCGGAGGCGGACGGCGGAGGCGGGAAAAGCCCCTGGGAAACGGAGCGGGAGGAGCTGGAAACGGCTCAGCTGGAGGCCCGCTACATTGGCCGCCGGATCCGGGAACTGACCGGAATGGACGGCGGAGCGCCGTTTCCTGTGGCGGAGCGGGACGGCAGCCGCAGGCCTGCCCGCTTCCGGGATGTGGTGATTCTCCTGCGGGCCACCCGCGGCTGGGCTCCTGTATTTATGGAGGAGCTGTCGCTGATGGGGATCCCCGCTTATGCGGATATTGATACAGGCTATTTTACCGCTACGGAAGTGGAGACCCTGCTGTCCCTGTTGAAGGTTATCGACAACCCCAGGCAGGATATTCCCTTGGCGGCTGTGCTCCGCTCCCCGTTGGTGGGACTGTCGGCGGATGAGCTGGCGCAGATCCGGCTGGCGGACCGGCAGGGTGATTATTACGGCGCCATGGAGGCATGGATCAGGCAAGCAGGAGACGGGCTGCGGGATGAAACGGGCGGAAGTCCTGCTCCGTCCCCCATTCTGCTCCCCTACGGCGTACCTGCAGGAGGCACGGCCTACCGGGAAACCGCCGCATCCGCTGCGGACCGGCGGGGCACCTTGGGGATGTTGGACAAGCTGGATTTGTTCCGGCAGCGTCTGGCCGTCTGGCGGCGGGATTCCGTGCAGGGGGATTTGTCCGCGTTAATTGCGGATATTTACCGGGTTACCGGCTATTTTGACTATGCGGGCGGCCTGCCGGGAGGTGTGCAGCGCCAGGCCAATCTCCGGGCGCTGTACGACCGGGCCAGGCAATATGAGAAGACCTCCTTCCGCGGTCTGTTCCGATTTTTGCGTTTTGTGGAACGGATGCGGGAAGGCGGCGGGGATCTGGGAACGGCCAGAACCCTTGGCGAGCAGGAGGATATTGTACGGATCATGTCCATCCACAAAAGCAAGGGCCTGGAGTTTCCGGTGGTGTTTGTGGGCGGAACGGCCAAGGGCTTCAATATGATGGATCTGAACGGAGCTTTTCTGATCCACAAGGAGCTGGGCTTCGGCCCGCGCTACAAGGACGAGGAGCTGCAGGCGGTGTATCCTACCCTGCCGCAGCTGGCGATCCGCCGCCGGCTGCGGATGGAGACGCTGGCAGAGGAAATGCGTGTGCTGTATGTGGCCCTGACCCGGGCCAAGGAAAAGCTGGTGCTGGTGGGGACGGTGCCATCCGCTGCCAAACGGATTGAGGCGGCGGGGGGCATGGCGAGCGGGGATCGGGAGAGCGGTAAAGCAGGAGCAGAAGAAGGCGTGAAGCGGCAAAATGGCGGCACCACAGCTTCTGACGGAGGTGAAGCCGGGGCAGAGGATCTGCTGCTTGCAGGCAGCCAGGGATCTGCTGCGTCTGCAGTGGCGAACGGGTTGTCCGCTGCCGGAGATCAGCCCCTGCCGGATTATTTGCTGGCTTCGGCCCGCTCCTATTTGGATTGGGTGCTGCCTGCCGTAATCAAAGATGGTTCAGTCTCCGTCTCCGGCTCCGGTCCGTGGCAGGTGCATACCGTCCACGCAGAGACATTGAGCGGTCTGGTGGGGGCAGCTGTGGAAGCTGCTGACGGCTTCGCAGATAAGCTGATGGAGGCGGTGCGGACGCTTGAGCCGATGCCTGTGCCCGTGCCGGACGGAACCCTGCGTGAGGAAGTGAGCCGCCGGCTGGCATGGGCGTATCCCAATCCGGACGCAGGTGCAATTCTCACGAAAACCTCGGTTACCGAGCTGAAGCGGCTGGAGGCTAAGCGAATCTTGAGCATTACGGAAGCGGAGGAAGCCGCACCCGGATTGGGGCTGTATCTGCCGCTGCAAGCAGGCGGTGATTCGCCTGCTGCCGCTCTTGCGGGTCATGGGGGCGGGGGCGGGGAGTCCCTGCTGTACCGGACTCCCCGCTTCCGCAAGTCCCGCAAGCTGACGGCAGCGGAGACAGGGGTTCTGTATCATACGGCCATGCAGCATATGCCGTTGGACGGCTCCGGCACGATCCCTGATATTGGGGGAACGCTGGACAAGCTGACGGAAGCGGGCTTTATCGGCCCGGCTGACCGTGAGGTGCTGGACGGGCAGGTTATCGCTGCCTTCTTCGCTACCGATGTGGGCCGCAGGCTGGCTTCGGCCAAGGAGGTCCGGCGGGAGCTGGCCTTTACCCTGGGCCTGGAGGCCGGGGAGCTGTACCCTGACTGTGCGCCGGAGGCTGCCAAGGAGCTGGTGCTGCTCCAGGGGATTATCGACTGCCTGTTTGAGGACAGAGCCGGGCGGCTGGTGCTGCTGGATTACAAAACGGACCGCACCAAGGATTTGTCTGACAGGGAGCTGGCGGAGCGGTACCGGGTGCAGCTGAAGCTGTATGAGCGGGCAGTAACGGATATATGGGGCCGAAAGCCCGATGAGCTGGCCGTTTATTTCTTTGATGAGAAGCGGCTGGTCCAGCTGTAGAGTGCGGGCTCGATTGGGTGTTTGTTGGCGGGTGTGGAGGGTTACTTCTCGCATGTCTGGAATTCTAACGGCGGTAAAAGCCGCTATTTCCGGAAAAATGGCACTTCTTGAATTCTAACGGAAGCCAGCGCCCTTATTTGAGCTGAAATGGCTTCAAATGGTCTTCCACTCCCCAAATAGCGGCGCTGGCCGCCGTTAAAATTTAGGAGAGGCGCATTTCGGCGGAATAGCGTCTCTGACCGCCGTTAGCCCCCGTGCGCCTGCGAATCGTCGGGATTTTATGTTCAATTGTGTTTAATATGGAGTTTAACAATATAGCATTGCACTTTAGTGTGGCGTTTGTAGACCACGCTTCAGCATCACGATTAGCATAGCATCACGCTTTAACATTACGCTTTAGCTTTACGAAGTTTGCTTCCCCGTGAGGAGAGGCATTGGGGAGGAACCGATTGTGCGAATATTGCATACGGCGGACTGGCATTTTGGCCGGACGCTGGAAGGGCGCAGCCGTCAGGCGGAGCAGGAGGCCTTTGTGGATGAGCTGGTGGACATCGTCCGGCAGGAAGCCATCGATTTGGTGTTGATCGCCGGAGATGTCTACGACAGCGTCAATCCGCCTTCCGCTGCCGAAAAGCTGTTTTACGACGCTTTGTCCCGGCTGGCGGAAGGGGGGCGCCGCCATGTGGCGGTGATCGCCGGTAATCATGACAGCCCTGAGCGTCTGGCGGCGGCAGAACCGCTGGCCTCCCGCCAAGGCATTATCCTCCGGGGGCTTCCTGCAAATGAGCCCCTCCGGTTGGGCATTCCCTCTACGGGGGAAGAGGCGGTGCTGTATGCTCTGCCCTACCCGTCGGAATCCCGGCTGGGGGAGCTTCTGAGCATCGAAGTGGAGGAAACGGCCCTGCGCAGCGCCTATTCGCAGCGGATCGGGGCGCTGGTCAGGCAGGCTTGCAGCGCATTCCGCAAAGACACAGTTAATTTGCTGATGAGCCATCTGTATGTCCTAGGCGGCGCCGAATCCGAAGGCTCGGAGCGTCCGATACAGGTAGGCGGTGCCTATACGGTGGATGCAGCCGCATTATGCGCCGGTGCCGATTACATTGCATTGGGGCATCTGCACCGTTCACAGTTCATCAAGGCGCCTGCACCGGTGCGTTATTCCGGTTCGCCCTTGGCCTACAGCTTCTCCGAGGCGGGCCAGGCCAAGTCTGTAACCATAGCGGACATTACGCCGGGGGGCCAGGCGGTCATTACAGAGCTGCCCTTATCCTCCGGCAAGCCTTTGGCGGAGTGGACGGCCAAGGGCGGGCTGGCCCAGGTATATGAATGGCTGGAGGAAGGCCGTGATGCCCGGGCATGGATCGATTTGACGCTGTATATGGAAGAGGCGCTGTCTATGGATCAGCTGCAGCAGCTGCGCAAAGCCCATGAGGGAATCATCCATATCCGGCCTGTCTATCCCGAGATGCAGCGGGAGGAAGAGGAAACGGACCGCAGGCTGCCGGTGGACGAGCTCTTCCGGCGCTTCTACAGCAGGCAAACGGGAGGCGCCCAGCCGGATGATGAGCTGGTGCGGCTGTTCTTGTCCATGCTGCAGGAACGTGAGTCTGCCGATCCTGCTTTTGCCGGGGAGGAGCTGTCATGAGGCCGGTGCATTTGTCCCTGGCGGGACTGCAGAGCTACAGGGAAAAGCAGGAGGTGGATTTTGCCAGGCTGTCGGATGCGGGGGTGTTCGGGATATTCGGCCCCACAGGCAGCGGCAAATCCTCCATTCTGGACGCCATGACGCTGGCGCTTTACGGCAAGGTGGAGCGGGCGCCGGGCGGCACCCAGGGGATCATCAACCAAATGGAAACCTCCTGCAGTGTGTCATTTACCTTCGAGCTGTCCGGGGCAGGGCGGACGGATAGGTACCGGGTGGAGCGTTCATATAAACGCTCCGGCGACGCTTCGGTAACCCAGAGCATTACCCGGCTCATTCAGCAGGAGCCCTCCGGTCCTGTGGTGCTGGCTGATAAGGCTAAGGAGGTGGATGCGCGGATTCAGCAGATTCTGGGTCTGTCCATGCAGGATTTTACCAGAGCGGTGGTGCTGCCCCAGGGTAAGTTTGCGGAATTCCTGTCCCTTAAGGGAGTAGAGCGGCGGCATATGCTGGAGCGGCTGTTTCATTTGGAGCAATACGGCGACGCTCTGGGTGCCCGGGTGGGAGCAGGTGTGCGGGAAGCGGATATGGCAGTGAAGCAGGCGGAGGCGGAGCAGCTGGGTCTGGGGAATGCCTCCGAGGAAGCGCTGAAGGAGGCGGCTCTGAAGCTGGCGCAAGCGGAGGCTGCTGCTGTGGAAGCCAGAGCCGGACTTCAATCTGCGGAGCGTGAGGCTGTGGACAAACGGGCTCTGTGGAGGCTGCTCCAGGAGCGGGAAGGGCTGGAGCAGGAAAGCCGGCGTTTATCCAACGGCCAAAGCGGTATGGAAACGGATGAGGCCAGGCTGCGGTTGGCGGTGCAGGCCCAGCGTGTCGCCCATTTCTTGAAGGAATGGGCGGAAGCTGCCAAGGAGCGGGACCAGGCGGTCCGCGCTCTGGTGGAAGCAGAGGAGCAGCATTCCCTCCAGACAGAACGGTACGGGGCTATCCGGGAGAAGCACGCAGCGGCTCAAAGCACACTGTCTGCGGAGGAAGGCCCACTAGGAGAGCAATTGTCCAACGCCCGGCAGGCGAAGGTGCTCCATGAGGAGCTGGCCACCGCTCAGCGGAGTATGGAAGAGGCTTCCCGCACTGCCGCCGGCCATGCGCGTTTGGAAAGGGAGACGGCGGAGCAGTTAACCCGGGAGCAGGATCGCTACAGCAAGGCACTGGTGCTGCAGCAGGAGCTGAAGGCGCGTTTGGCCGGACTTTCCATTCCCTCCGGACGCCGGGAGCAGCTGCAGCAGGCGGTTCTCGCCGTCCATAAGCTGGAGAATGCCCGGAGGCAAGCCGCGGCCGCGGAGGATGAGCTACAGGCAGCGCGGCAGCAAGGCTTGGCTCTTTTGGAAGCCGGAAATAAGGCCAGTGCAATGCTGGACAAAAGCCGCCTCCACCTGGAGGAGCTGGCGGGGCAAGGCGCTTCTATGGTTAACCGGTTGGCGGAGCTGGGTTCAGCTGCGGAAGAACTGGAATGGTTGGCAGCCGCCGGGGAAGAGGAAGAGCAAAAACGGGAGCGTGAGGAGCTCCGGCGGTCGCTGGCCGGGCAGCTGGCCTATGATCTGAAGGAAGGGGAGGCCTGTCCCGTATGCGGCTCCTTAACCCATCCTGTCCATTCGGCGGCAGCAGGGGAAGCTGGCGGCGGTTCCTTCCCGGAAGCTTCAACAGAGGGGAGCTTCTCCGGATCGGAAGCTTCCCGTTGGCGCCGGTTGATTATGGATGCCAAGGATTTGAGACTTTCCGCTTACGCCAAAAGCAAGTCCATTCAGACTGAACGGGATCAGTTTACTGCCGTTCCGGGTACAGACGACAGGACGGCGCATCCGGAGGTGGCAGCTGCTGTCCAGCTGCAGGGTGGCGCTGAGCTGCTTCCTCTGCTCCGTGAGGGAGAGGAGCGGCTTGGCAGCTGCCGGGAAGGGCTGGACAGCCTGGAGCAGGAAGCGGACCGGTGGAGCAGGGACCTGCGCAGCGCCGCTGCCCGGATTCGCCAGGAGGAAACCGCTATGGCGGAATACATAGCCCGGCAAGCCGCTGCCCAAAGCACCGAGGAGACGGTGTCCGGCAGAGTGGACACGGCCCGCCAGCTTCTGGAGGCGGAAGAGCGCAGCTGGCCGGTTGCCTTCCCGGGATTGCTCCCGGAGGAGGCGGAGGCCCAATGGGATCAGCTCCAGGAGCAGCTGCGGCTCCAGGAAGAGCTGATGGCCAGACTGGCCAAAGCGGAACCGGTTTTGGAGGAGATGTCCGGCAAGCTGAGGCAGCTCCAGGAGGAATCGGCGGCCCATGAGCGGGAGCGGATAGCTGCTGCCGCGAGGGTTCAAGGATTTGCTTCCGGTATAGAAGAAAAGCAGGCGAAGCTGGTTTCTCTGCTGGGCACGTCCTTCACACAGAAGGAAACAGGAGAGCTTCTGGACAGCCTGGCGGCGCGGCTCCGGGATATCAAGGAGCAGGAGGCTGTTCTCCGCCTTGAGCTGGAACAGCGCCAGGCGGAGTTGAACGATGCCTCCGGCAGATTGGCTGCTGCCAATCAGGCCAAGCTGTCTGCCGGGGCTGCTCTGGACAGAGCCAAGGGCCACGGGGAACGGGAACTGGCCTCCTCCGGCTTTCAATCCGCGGAGCAGGCTGCGGCAGCCATCCTTCCGGATGACGCAATCCGCACGCTGGAGGCCCGCATTACCGTTTATAAGGAAACGCAGCTGAAGCTGCAGACTGCAATGGACACCGTAAATGCGCAAATTGGCGAGCGCGGGCTGACAGAAGCGGATTGGGAGCAAAGCGAGACGGCATTGGCCGAGGCCCGTCAAGCGGATGAAGCGGCTCTGGAGCAAAAAGCCAGGGCTGTCCGCGACATGGAGGAGCTGAACCGGCGGCATGAACGCTGGCTGTCCATTGAAGCGGAGCGCCAAGCGGCAGCCGGGCGGCTGGGGAATTTGCAGAAGCTGCAGACGGTGCTGAGAGGCAATGCCTTTGTAGAATTTATGGCCATGGAGCAGCTGCTTCAGGTAAGCCGGGCTGCATCCGAGCGGCTCAGCCAGCTGACGCGGCGCCGGTACGCCCTGGAGACGGATTCCACGGGAGGGTTTATTATCCGGGATGATGCCAACGGAGGTTTGCGGAGACCGGTTAGCACCTTATCAGGAGGGGAAACCTTCCTGACCTCCTTGTCCCTGGCACTGGCCCTGTCCGCCCAAATCCAGCTGAACGGCACTCATCCTCTGGAGTTCTTCTTCCTGGATGAAGGCTTCGGGACGCTGGATCCGGATCTGCTGGAGACAGTGGTCCATGCCCTGGAAAAGCTTCATATGGAGAGGCTTACGGTAGGAGTCATCAGCCACGTGCCGGAGCTGAAGTCCAGACTTCCCCGGCGGCTTGTGGTCCATCCGGCGGAAGCGGCAGGAGCCGGAAGCCGGATTGCATACGAAACATTATAAACAGGCTGGGGTTGAATCCCCAGCTGCCCCCGGGAATGGAAGGTTTCCCGGGGGTTTTCCTGTTTATGGGGACGGATTTAACGATTCTGTGAACAAGTTGTGAAATTGGAAACGATTACTGACTAAGTTAAAGAAATGTTCACTACCCCCTGGACGGACATGAAGGTACAATGAGTTTAGCCTAATTAGAATCATTGCAAGACGGAATGTCCATTTTGTTGGCGGAACAACAAGAAGGCAGTATCACATTTATGAAACCCTGAAGGAGGCTATACCAATGGCGTCATATTTGACTCCAAAAGAAATTGCCGAATATACCATCGAATCCGGCTACAAAAAAGCAACCTCGCCCTTGCTGACCGTTCTGACTCTGGGCTTTGCAGCGGGGGCTTTCATATCTCTCGGGTTTTTGCTGGCGATCCGCGTTACCGCAAGCGCACCTGCCGCATGGGGAAGCTTCGCGACCTTTCTCGGAGCGGCCGTGTTCCCCGTAGGCCTGATTTTGGTCCTCATCGGCGGCGGCGAGCTCTTGACCGGCAATATGATGGCTGTTCCCCTGGCCCGTTATGCAGGCCGCATAACCACCTGGCAGGCCATCCGCAATTTAATCCTGATTACACTAAGTAACTTTGCCGGCGCCATCTTTGTGGCCTATTTCTTCGGTCATGTGGTAGGTTTGACGGAAACAGGAGCTTTCCTGACGAAAACAATAGATATGGCTGAGCACAAGGTTCACGATACCTTCCTGCAGGCCTTTGTCTCCGGTATCGGCTGTAACTGGCTGGTTGCCCTGGCGGTATGGCTTTCCTATGGTGCCAAGGACATTGGCGGCAAGATTCTGGGCATCTGGTTCCCCACAATGGCTTTCGTAGCCATTGGCTTCCAGCACGTTGTAGCCAACATGTTCCTCATCCCTGCAGCGATCTTCGCCGGGCACCTTACCTGGGGCGATTATTTCCATAATTTCTTCCCGGTTTGGCTGGGCAATCTGGTTGGCGGCGCCATCTTCGTAGCGGGTATCTATTTCATGGCTTATCTGAAAAAGACCCAAGAGGCTGTTGAAGTCAAACCTGCTGCTGTCAAACCTGCTGCTGCAGCACGCGACGTCCGCGTGGCTAAATAACGGTTTACCTTTAAGCTTTACCCGTTCCGCTTCCCGCATACAAAATTGGATATGCCTAAAAGGCTCCCTTGCCTGCCCGGTGCAGACAAAGGAGCCTTTTTCGCAAATCATTCAGTTTAGGGATGAGCTTATTTCTGCTGCAGCACCCGTGAGTCCTGCTGAAGCAGACGGGCTACATTGCGGGCGCTGGAGAAGGAGCGTTCAGCCAGCTCACCCTTGCCTGTGCAGCCGTCTCCGCAGAAGTAGAAGGGCACATTTTCAATCCGGTTGGGGAGCAGCTCATTACCCTCGATGTTCTTGACGCTGGAGACCATGGCTTTTTTGGACACACGCTTGACGGTCAGCGCATCACGCCAGCCCGGATAATACTTGTCGAAGAGGGATTCCATCCCTTCCTGCTTCTGATCCAGGTACAGCTTGCGGCTTTGATCGCTTTCGAACTCATCATTCAAATAGGCAACACCCTGCAGCAGCTGGCCGTTATCCGGCACCAATGTATGGTCTGTAGCCGAAACGTCGGTAATAAACATCTTCTGGTCCATGTCACTGATATAGCTGAAGGGACGTGCCACCACCTGGTTCAGGCCAATGTCGTACACCATAACCTCGGTTGGCTTGCTGTCCTGGTACTTATCCATGAACGGCTCCCACGGTGTGCCGCGGAGAAGCTTGACGACCTGTTGGACCGGCATGGCGAAGACCACTTTGTCGAAGGCTTCCTCCCGCTTTTTGGTTCTAAGGACAAACTTGCGGTTTTCGTAGCGGACCTCATCCACGCCCTCCTGCATCGCCACTTCCCAGCGGCCGGAGCCGGAAATCTTGTCATGGAGCTGGTTGGTGATGACCGCCCAGCTTCCCAGCACATAGTTTACCGGACGGCTGGAGAGGAACAGATTATGGTAATATTCACTGACCACGGAGCCGGAAACCTTGCGGGCATCCTCAGGGGAGATGAAGAAGTTTGAGCACACCAGATGCTCCCAAAGCTCCTTCAAATCGTCATCGGCGTCGGATTGGTCCAGGTAATCGCCTAATGTGTCGTAGTTTTTGATGTTATGAATCTGAGCGATAATGGCGGCAACCTCACCGACAAAACGCACCTTTTGAACAGGAGTCAACAAATCGGTTTTGACGATGTTGACAAAATCCAGGGGAGCCGGAGTCAGCTGGCCGTTTTTGGAGTAAACCACTTTCCGCTTATCCACCTGCTTGCTGCTGAAGGACATGCCCAGCTCTTTTTCCATGGTGGTGATGTTGTGGCGGTCTATGCCGTAAATGGCGTGGGCGCCGTAGTTCAGCGTAAAGCCTTCCTTCTCGTAAGTAAAGGCGCGTCCGCCCAGCTGCGGGCTGCGCTCAAAGAGAACACCCTTGATATGCTCGGTTTCGGACAGATATGCGGCGGCGGTCAAACCCGCCAGGCCTCCTCCAATAATGGCTACTCTCATTGTGGTCTCCTCCTGTTTGCTTCGGGGAAGCAATTCTATAGTATAGGGGTCAAGCTGTTTGGGCGCGGGGCTGCCGGTTTCATGGCGGATGCCGTTCCAGACTATGGATAAATTATTCTCCAGAAGAGGAAGCAGCTCGGCTTCATCCTTGACGCTCCAGCCGATCACGGTACCCACATAAATGGTCACCAGGGCATTCACCTTCTGCGGCTCCGGGAGCCAGATCAGAAGCTGCTTGTGCAGCAGGTCAAAGGGCTGAAGCATGGACAGCACCGGATCGGTCTCCTGGGAAACAGTGGTAATGGAGCGGATCAGCACCCGGTACTTGCGGATATTCGCGGCAAGCTCCAGGAACAGCCGGTTGATATGTGCCTCCAGCGATGTCACCTGAAGTACGGGTGTACGGGCCCAGGCTTTGATCAGCTCTTCCTGGCGGCGTCCAACTTCCAGCAGGATTTCCTCTTTCCCCTTGAAGTAGTGGTAAAAGGTGCCCTTGGAGGTGTGGGTGGCCGCGATGATCTCGTCTACCGAGACATTCTCATACCCTTTTTGCATAAACAGATTCAGAGCGGCTTCGATAACCGCCTCCCGCTTCTTTCGCGTGGATTCCCTCATGAACGTAATGGTCATCACACCCATCAGCTTATTCCACCTTTATTATAAAACTCCCGCAAGCATCCGTCCAGTCGAAAATAGACTGTCAGTCTAATTTGGTTCTGGAGGCAGGTTAGGCTGCCGCCTATTTTTTCATATCCGGGGTGTCCGCCCAGGAACCGGGCGCATATCATGCTCTATGAACTGCCGGTGCGGAGTACGGAAGCTGCTCCATCAAAGCCGGCAATCTCGGGAGGAATGCGGCATGCAACAACAGGAGGCTTATAGCCTGTGCCAAGAGCATATGAACAAGCTTGTCCGTTTGCACATGCACGACGGGGTAGTTTTTGACGGCATTATCGAAAAGGTGGACGATGAGCATGTATACATTGCCGCCCCGGTGGCCGATGAGGAGGATATGCGGGCGCCTTATCCCGGCATCGGCGGGGGAGTCGGACCCGTGGGAGATCCGGGTTTTGGTCCTGGCGGCCGGGGATTCGGCGGACCCGGCCCTTGGGGTCCCGGTCCCAGACCGGGTCCTTGGGGTCCCGGACCGTGGGTAGGCCCCGGGCCATGGTTTGGCCCCGGGTTCTGGCCGTATCCCCGTTTCCGCCATTATGGACTGCCTCTGGCGGGTCTGGCCGCATTGTCCCTGTTTCCGTTCTGGATCTAAATCGGCTGCGCCGGCTCCCCAGAAAGCCGGTTTTTTTGCTGTGGGTGGGGGAGGCGGACGGAAGGAGGCGGTTAGGCGGAGGGGCGGCCATAACGGAACTGTGAGCCCCTTAGAGGTCGAAAACCGGCGGCTCCCGGGAAT
>JAQSYT010000453.1 GCA_029256065.1 Paenibacillaceae bacterium | reverse complement strand
GGATAAAGGTTTTGCGGTAAAAGGTGCTTTTCCACATCATGCTGCCAACCTCCGGTTTTTAGATAAACGTAAACGCTTCCAAACATTGTAATAGGCCTATTATATACGCTTGTTGACCATACTGCCATTGCACATTTGTGAAATGGCTTCTGTACTGAATGTGCAATCCCGGTTTCCGAAATGTCCACTAGGCGTAAATGGGTTTGTTGAGGCACAATGGGGCCAGAACAAATCAAAAGGAATGAGGCTGGTGGTCAACTTGAATGAAACTGATGTGGAGGTAACCCTGGTTCGGCAAGACGGATCGATTGCAAGGAAGAAACGAACATGGTCTGTGGCGCGAAAAGCGGTCATGCGGGACAGACAGCTCTATCTATTGGCGACTCCCGCTATCCTGTTTTTTCTATTATTCAAATATGTCCCCATGTGGGGAGTCCTGATCGCCTTCCAGAAGTACTCCCCCTTCCTGGGTTTTATGAAGAGCAGGTGGGTGGGGCTGGATCACTTCGTCCGGTTCTTTTCCCATGATGACTTCTGGATGCTGCTTCGCAACACGCTGGCCATTAATCTGCTGAGCCTGGTTCTGTTTTTTCCGCTGCCCATTATTTTGTCTTTGCTGCTAAACGAGCTGCGGGGCAATTATCTGAAGCGGACCATTCAATCGATCATCTATCTGCCCCACTTTCTGTCGTGGGTGATTATTGTGGGGATCACGTTCCTGCTTCTGGGGTATCAAGAAGGGATTGTGAACAAGCTTCTGGAATACTTCGGTATGGAAAGAATTGAATTTCTCACGGACCCCAACAAGTTCTGGCTGCTCTTGACGGTACAATCCATCTGGAGAGAGGCCGGCTGGGGCACGGTAATTTTCCTGGCGGCCATAGCCTCGGTTGATCCTCAGTTGTATGAATCTGCCCGGATGGACGGGGCAGGCCGGCTGCGGCAGATGTGGCATATTACGTTACCCGCCATCCGGTCGGTCATCGTGATTTTGCTCATCCTGCGGATCGGGCACATGATGGATGTAGGATTCGAGCAGGTCTATCTGATGATGAATGGCGCGGTATCCGATGTGGCCGATGTTTTCGACACCTACGTCTACCGAAGCGGGATCCAGCAGGGACAGTTCAGCTACAGTACAGCCATCGGCTTGTTCAAATCCATAGTGGGGCTGTTGCTGGTGGTAGGCTCCAACTGGTTATCCAAAAAAATCGGAGACGAAGGAATTTATTAAGAGAGGAGAGGTTGAGGTGATTTACAAACAAGAACGTTGGTTCGAAGCGGCAGTGATTGTCTTACTCTTGCTGGTATCGGCAGCCATGCTATTTCCCTTTTATTATGTATTCGTGGTGTCCTTTACGGCTCCTCTGGAATTTTTGACCAAGGGTTTTGTCCTCTTTCCCCAAACATGGACCTTGGATTCCTACCGGTACCTGCTGTCCAATAATGTTTTCCGCGATGCTACCCTGGTCAGCGTGTTCTTAGCTACGGTAGGCACAGCCTTAAGCCTGGTGGTTACGTCGGCGGGGGCTTATGCGCTTTCCCGAAAGCGTCTTTACGGCAGGCGTGTGTTTCTGATTATGATTTTGATGACAACCCTGTTTAATCCGGGGATTATTCCTCCCTATATTCTGGTCAAATCGCTGGGTCTGATCAATAGCATATGGGCCATGGTTCTGCCTGTCCTCACCAGCGGCTGGTACATGATCCTGATGAGGGGGTTCTTCGACAGTCTGCCTGAAGAGCTGGAGGAAGCGGCCAAGATTGACGGCGCCAGTGATATCGGAACTTTTGTCCGGATTATATTGCCCTTGTCTCTTTCCTCTCTGGCTGCCTTTGGTTTGTTCTATGCGGTGGCGTATTGGAACACCTTTTTCTCTGCCGTTCTGTACATCAACAAGCCGTCTCTGCAGCCGCTGCAGATTGTGCTGCGCCAGCTGCTGATTGACTCCACCAGCACGGCCTCAGGGGATGCTGCCCATGAGTTGAGCGGAGGAGATGTGAAGCTTCCCACGGAAACAGTTAAAATGGCGGCGGTGATGATTGCCACTGTCCCCATTCTGCTGGTCTATCCCTTTTTACAAAAGCATTTTGCCAAGGGGGTGATGGTAGGCTCCATCAAAGGGTGAGCCTATGCGTATTAACATGAAAGTTCGTCCGTAATCGAATCTATTCAAGGGGGCTCACTCAAATGCTTTTGAAAAAAACAATGGTTTTGGTGTCCGCTGCGGTGATGGTCTCCTCCATGCTGGCAGCTTGTGGAAGCAAAGAAGAGGCAGGCTCGGTGCCGGATGAGACAACACCGCTGGCGATCAGGATTTTTGCCAGGCAGCAGGCTCCCGAAGCGACTGCGTCGGATAACCTGATTCTGAAGGAGCTGGAGAAGCTCACCAACACGAAGATGGATATTACCTGGGTGCCGGTGAATACGCTGCAGGAAAAAACCAAGGTGACCATTGCCGGCGGGGATATCCCGGATGTGATGTATATTAATGACCCCTTTGATCCCTTGTTTGTGCAAAGTGCGCGGGAGGGTGCATTCTGGGATCTGACGCCGTATATCAAGGAATATCCCTTGTTGAAGGCATTTCCGGAGGGAGCATGGGTGAATTCCCAGATAGACGGGAAGAATTTCGGCGTTCCGCGGCCGCGGCCTGAAGAGGGCGGGGGAGACTTTCCTTTGATCCGGAAGGACTGGCTGGATAAGCTGGGGCTCCCGGTTCCCAAGACGGCAGAGGATTATTACAAGGCGGCCAAGGCATTTATCCAGAATGACCCGGACGGCAATAATCAAGCGGATACCCACGGGATTACAGGGAATGTATCCCCCGATGGGATGGGGTCATTTGGTTGGATTGAAATGCTTCATACCGGCGTCACTACCGGAACATGGATGCTGAAGGAGGGAAAGCTGTCCCTTACCCAATTGGACCCCGGGATCAAGAAGTCCCTGGAGTTCATGAAGAAGCTGTATGATGAGAAAATTATCCCTGCGGATTTCGCCGTGATCAAAAATTCCCAGGTGCGGGATGCCTTTATGGCCAATAAAGCCGGAATCATGTCCGGAGCCGTCAATGTGGGCTGGCTGACCTTGTCGACCTTGCTGAAGGTTGTGCCCAGTGCCGATGTAATCGCGGTGGATTACCTGCAGGGCCCTCAAGGTCCGGTCGTCAGCAAAACAACAGGCCTGTTCGGCATGTTCGCCATTCCCAAGTCCGTGCCTGAAGCCAAGATGAAGCGTGTGCTCGGATTTTTGGAAAAGACGGTTGATGTGGAAATTGCTAATGTGGCCAAATACGGCTTGAAGGATGTCCACTATACCCGTGACGGGAAGGACCCTCTCTTTGTAACCTCCACCGAGAAGGCCAAGACAGATAATATTGCCGATACCGCAAATAATCTGTCCCAGATATTCAGCATCTATGATAAATATTCCTATGCCTATTATACGGGCATTCCCACGGACAAATATGAACGGAACAAAAAGGTCATTGACGAACGGACCAAGGTCAGCGTTGCTCCACTTCCAAG
The DNA here is from genome assembly GCA_029256065.1 of Paenibacillaceae bacterium. GTDB lineage: Bacteria > Bacillota > Bacilli > Paenibacillales > NBRC-103111 > Paenibacillus_AR. Next base: position 92 of record JAQSYT010000453.1, on the reverse strand, counting down.
CGGCATGATTTCAGAAACCTGGACAATGGTTGGACCAGATATGAATAAGAAAATCCAGGACCTGAAGATCAAGATCATCATGGGCAAGGAGC
>JAQSYT010000452.1 GCA_029256065.1 Paenibacillaceae bacterium | reverse complement strand
GAGAGCGAGAGCCGAGGGCGGCGAGCTGGTGCTGGAGGTGGAGGATAACGGCATGGGCATGGAGGAGGCCTTGCGCAAGCCGGGCAGGCGGAGCGGCCACGGAATCGGGCTGGCCAATCTGCGGGAGCGGCTCCAGCTGTTGTTTAAGCAGGAGGCTTCGCTGGAGTTTATCTCCGGCAGGGAGGGGACGCTGGTCCGGCTCCGGCTGCCTCTGCTGATTGCGACACCCTATGCACAGGAGGGAGATGGCGGGCATGTGGACGGTTTTGCTGGTGGAAGATGAGGAATTTGTCCGGGAGGCCATCCGGGAAACGGTGGATTGGCGGCGGCACGGCTTCTGCATTGCGGGAGAGGCGGGGAACGGGCGGGAGGCTCTGGCCGCCATTCTGGAGGAGAAGCCCGATGTGGTCATCGCGGATATCGTGATGCCGGGTATGGACGGAATTGAGCTGCTGAAGGAAACGCGCAGGGCAGGCATCCGCAGCCGGTTCATTATGCTCACGGCCATGAACCATTTCGATTATGCCCGGGACGCACTGCAATACGGCGCCTTCAACTATCTGCTGAAGCTGTCGCTGGATGATGAGACGCTGCTGGAGAATCTGGCGCGCATCAGGGCGGAGCTGCTGGAGGAGCTGAAGGGAGCGGGAGAGACGCTGTACCCCTATTACCACCGCATCTGGGCAGGCTTCAGCGGAGGAGGGGGTGCTCCGGCTGCGGTGGAGGAGGCTGTGGCAGCCCCTGCAAGGGAGAGGTTCGGCGGGCTGCGTCTGGATATTCTGGCGGTGCTTAGCGGGGGTGCGCCTGCCGGGGAGGAGGCTGGCATTGCCCCGGAGGACTATCTCTTGGTTCAGCGGTTCCATGAGGACGGTCAGACCACCTTTTTCTGCTGGAGCCATTCCGCAGAGGGGGCCGGGAGTGATCGGCGCCAGAAGGATACTTTTCCGCCGGTGGCAGTACGGAACAGCAGCCTGGCCCGGCTGTCCCGGGATTGGCGGCTGGCCGTGGACCGGTTAAGCGGGCAATGGTATGGCCAAGGTTCTGATCCGGCCATGGAGGGGAGCGGACTGCCCGCTCTGACAGAGCTGGATGCGGAGCTGATCCGCTTCTTCGAGGAGCGGAATGAGCCCAAATGCGCCGAGACAGCGGCCCGGATGTGGGCGTGTATGGAAGCGGTCTCCTTTTCCCATGTGGACGTGAAAATGACGGCCTCCCGTCTTCTCCATGTCCTGTTTATGCTGGCCGGACGGAAAGAGGAGGAGCGGGATGCCGTGTTGGCTGCCACCAGCCACCAGTCACTGCTCTCCCGTGTGCAAGAGACGGTGCGGGAGCTGATCCGGCAGCTGAAGGAGCAGCATGTGAGCTATACGGACCACCCGGAGGTGAACCGGGTCATCCATTATATGCTGGAGCATTACGGGGAAAACATCAAGGTGGCGGATTTGGCCAAGCTGGTGGCAATGAATGTAGACTACCTGAGCACCGTTTTCGGCAAAAAAACTGGCCTGACGCCTATCGCCTATCTGCAAACCATCCGCATGGAGCAGGCCAAGCGGCTGCTTGTGCATACCCGGCTAAGCGTGGAGGAGATTGCCTTCCGCACCGGATTTGCCGACGATGCCTATTTCATCAAGGTATTCAAGCGCATGGCGGGGCAGACCCCCAGCGTATTCAGGCGGGAAAACCAGCTTTAGGCAAGCCGCCGCCACAATGAAGGACCCGCGACTATCACGGGTCCTTTTGGCATTGCCTCGTTTGTGGCGCAGTCGTTTTGCGCACGCATGATTGGTGTATGCTAAAGATGCATTTTTTTGCCCCGTGAAAAAATCCCTAAGTTTTGTACAATCAATCTGCAAGTTTCGAACCTAATGCGGGCAAGCGCCGCTTGGTATAGTGAAGGTGGAACCAATAACCGATAACAGGGAGGTTGCAGGTATATGAGAAACAGAAAATGGATGGGCGCAGGGCTGGCAGCCCTTGTGGCAGTGCCTCTGACGCTGGCCGGCTGCGGCGGATCGTCAGACAAGCAAGGGGAAGGATCGGCGTCCCCGGCAGCGGGAACGGCAAGCACGGCTCCAAGCGCCGCGGCGAAGAAGGACCCGGTCAAGCTGACCATGTGGGGCGGGGTGCCCCCGGAGAACGGCCCTCAAGCGGTGGTAGACAACTGGAACAAGCAAAATCCGGATATCCAGGTGGAGTATGTGCGGTTCGTCAATGACGATGCGGGAAATCTAAAGCTGGATACCGCCCTTATTTCCAGCCAGCCCGTGGACATGTACATGAACTATGATTTCAGCCTCTACGAGAAGCGGATCAAAGCGGGCAACGCTCTTGATCTGAGCAAGTTCACCGACTACAATGTGGACGAAAAAATGGGTACAGGCGCCTCCTTGTGGAAGGTGGACGGCAAGTATTACGGTGTTCCCACCCAGAAGGGCCTGTCCTTTGTCTGGCTGAACAAAGACATGCTGGATGCCAAAGGACTCCCGGTTCCCACGGATTGGGGTCTGGACGAATTCCGGGATTACGCCAATAAACTGAAGGGGGACAAGGTATGGGGCGCGGCTCAAAGCGATTATTACTTCAATGTGCCCATCAACGGCTCCTTCCTGAAGCAAAGCCTGACCCTGACCAAGCCCGACGGCACCTCTGCCTTTGATAGTCCCTTGACCGTCAAGACCCTGCAGGTCTATTCGGATATGATGTTCAAGGACAAGAGCATCATGCCCCATACGGAGCAGATCACCTCCAAGCCCGCTCTGGACCAGATGTTCGTCAAGGGGGAAGCGGCCATGCTGTTCTCCACCAACCAGATTTTCCGGACCACCAACAATATCAAGGATTATCCCCGCACCTTCAAGGTAGCGGCGGCACCGGCTCCCAAGGTGAACAAGGACCAGACGGACTACATCAACGCCGGCGGTCTCGGCGATGTGCTCTCCATCAACCCCCGCACCAAGAATGCGGAAGCGGCCTGGAAGTTCATCAAGTGGTATTCGGATAAAGGAATGCTGCCCATGGCTGCTGGGGGAAGGGTTCCGTCCTCCAAGGATTTCCCTGTGGATGAGGCGGTGAGCCTGATGTTCAAGGGTGTGGAGAGCACCTATGATCTGGACTCCATCAAGCGGGTGATGTTCGGCAGCCTTCCTTTGGGCTTAAGCCGTCTGGACAAGAAAACGGGAAGCGAGCAGCAGGTTGTGTTCGATAAAGTCTTCACCCAGAAGCTGACGCCGGAGGAAGGAGCCAAGGAATTGGCACGTATACACAATCAAAATCTGAAAACAGCACAGAAGTAGCAATGAGCAGGCGATGGGGAGGCAGGCGCGGTGAGCCGGCCTCCCCGGCTGCCAAGCTCGTACCGCTCTAGACCATACAATAGAGAAAGGCGGTGACCGATCGTGAACTGGATGAAACGGCAGCGGCTGCTGGGCTATGTATTCATTGCCCCCAATCTGATCGGCATGATAATTTTCATGCTGATCCCGGCACTCTTCTCCTTCTATTTGATGTTTACGGATTGGGTATTCGCTAGCGGACAAACCCCGCATTTTATCGGATTGGACAATTTCAGGATGATGGTGAGAGACGATCTGTTTGCCGTATCTGTCAAAAATACATTGCTGGTGCTGATTCCG
>JAQSYT010000070.1 GCA_029256065.1 Paenibacillaceae bacterium | reverse complement strand
CCTTTAACCTCCGGGTTATGGCGGAGTCTGACGGCGATAACACCTGGACCCGCCGTGTTAGTGCGGCGGCACAGGCGGTTCTCCGCGAACAGCCGGATATTCTGTGCACACAGGAAGGCCGCTACGGCATGCTGCAGGACTTGCAGGCGGAGCTGCCCGGTTACCGGTGGATCGGGGAAGGACGCCGGGGAGGGCGCGAGGATGAGCATTGTGCCGTGTTCTATGATAAGGCCAAATGGCTGCTCCTGGAGGCAGGACATTTTAGCCTGTCGGAGGAGCCGGAAGTGCTGGGAACGTTAAGCTGGGATACAGGTTGCCCCCGTATGTGTACCTGGGTACGGCTACAGGAGGTAGAAACCGGCCGGGAAATCGCTGTGTTCAATACCCATCTGGACCATATCAGTCAGGAGGCTCAAATCAAGGGTATGGAACTGATCCGCAGACGGATGGAAAGCCTTAGGCAGACTGCACCGGAAACACCCCTGCTTCTTGCGGGAGATCTGAATGTGGAGCCGGATCACACGGTAATCTTCGGGCTGGAGCGGGCTGGATACCGGAACGCCTATGCCGCATTGCCCCCCGGCCCACCCGAGGCCACACCCGGACGCACCTTCCATGATTTCCAGGGCGGCGAGGACGGATTGCCCATCGATTATATATTCACCTCTCCCGAGCTCCGCGTTGAAGCCGTGCGGGTCGACCGCAGCAGGTACGGAGACCGGTACCCATCCGACCATTATCCGGTCTGCGCCGTTTTGGCTTTGCGCGGCTAAAACCACCCCTTTTACTATCAACCCGTCTGGCAGAGGTTTCCGTTCAGGCGGGTTTTGTGTTACCGGACAAGGTCTTTCATTTCCCTCTTGCGCATTCGCCATGATGGTGCTATAATCAAATTCGTCGCTAAAACGACAGAACTTTATTTCTAGCATGCGGACGTGGCTCAGTGGTAGAGCATCGCCTTGCCAAGGCGAGGGTCGAGGGTTCGAATCCCTTCGTCCGCTTTTTTGTTTTTATGCCGGTGTGGCGGAATGGCAGACGCGCTCGACTCAAAATCGAGAGGGAAACCGTGGAGGTTCGAGTCCTCTCACCGGTATTTATAATATGGTGCGGGTGTAGTTCAATGGTAGAACTCCAGCCTTCCAAGCTGGTAGCGTGGGTTCGATTCCCATCACCCGCTTGAAAAGAAAAAAGCCGTCGCTGACGGCTTTTTTCTTTGTATGGGAAGCGAACCCCCAGGGTTCGACCGTCCGGCAGTGCCCTGACGCAGCAGGGAGCACAAGCTCGTAAACAAATAAAGAGACCTTTGGAGGTCTCTTTATTTGTGTGCAATAGCTTCTTCGCTATTCCATTGTTACGAATACGGTGACGGCCTTACCCGAAGAAGTGGTGGCAGTGATTTCAAACGCAGCCACAGCTGAGCCAACATGAATATTGCCGTATGGATCGATTATAACCTCATTCGCATTCGTTCCAGAGGAGAAATTTGTTATAACGATATTTTTTACAGTAAAGGTGACGCCAAATAAATAATTATATTTCTGAAGAGTTAGAGTGCTGTAAACCTTGCCGTAATTGTCTGTAACTCTCAAACCGAACAATGAGAATAGATTATCGCCCCCTGTTGAGTTGGAGTACATCATTCTTGTTGTAGTATTCGTAGCTGAGATAGCAGCTGCAGTGATAGGGTCACTCGTAACGACAACGTCTATTCTCTCCGTTTTCGTTTGCCTATCGGCTCCCATGAAATAAACCTCTACGGTTGTGGTGCCTGCTTATTTACCTAAAACATAAGCCCTTCCTTGCATATAACCGGATGCGTTAGGGCTTTCTACTACCGCTGTTTTTAAGATAGCAGTGTCGGTCGGGATCAGCGATTTGAATGACTTCGGAATAGCAACCACTTTCCCTGCCTCATCCTTAGCTGTTACCGTCACCTCACGGGAAAAAGGGCTTAAAGCAGGATTAAGCTGATCTGCTAGGGTCAAGACATCGTAGTTAGCATTATAAACAACCTCATGAATTAAGTTCGGTCCCCGATCATTTTCGGTAGAGCTGCCCACCGCATTAAAAAGATCATTCACCGCGGCGACAACATAATTGAGCTTGCGTGAAGTATCAAAAACCTCGACTCTTCTCGTTACAGTCATCAAGGAAGACCATGTTGACCCGCTATCCACGGATCTCTCCAATTCAAATTTCATGGTAGCATACCCTGAATCGACTGCCGGAGAAGCAGTAATTTTGATTTCCCTGTTGCTGATCTGTGATACCTCGCTACCACCATAATAAAGAGTATTGCCTGAGGTTGGGATGGAGGGCAGGTTATTGCCATTGAAGTTGATCAAACCATTACTGGTTTCGTTGACGACGGCTACCCGGTATATGGAATTCCCGTATTCAAATGAATTGGTTACTCCGCCGGCATGGTCAACATTCATAAATTGCTTCAGTTCTTTTCCATATTGATCGTAAATGGCCACCTTAATGGCGCTTTCTGACCCAGGCACCATGTAAGGCGCAGGCTCCGTCAGAACCTTAATTTCCTCCGGAATCCGGGCGTTAGAAACCGTGTAAGTCTTAGTAACCTGATAGTTTGTATTGGGTGTCATTATGCCAAGGAAAACAGGGATTTGAGCCCGCGGTGCTGCAAACAAACCTTTCAATTCAAGCATTCCTTTATGTTCTCCGGAACGCTGGATAGCTGCCATGCCCACTGAAGAAGCCGAAATTGTGATTCTTTGGATATTTTCCTCGGAGATCAGTTCATCTACAGTCAGTTGATCGCCATTTGCATCATATGCTGTCAACGGAATATAAGCAGTGTTATCACCTGCTGCAATGGGGGAGCTGAGCTCGCCCATTTCAACCCTTGTCACAATCTTAGCCGACTTCACGTTGATGCTTGCTGTGCTGGTTGCGGCACCACAAAAAATAGACAGAAAAAATTCACCGGATTTATCAAGATTCCCAGTTAGGGTAACCTTAACGTCGAGAATCCCATCCTGATTGCTGTCCCCCACCTTGATATCGCGCAGCCTCTGCTCATAGGGGGTAATGGTAGCAGAAGTGTTTGCAGCAAGATTAACCGGAAGCCCCATAGATCCTAACTCATACTTCATAGGCATCGGGCTGCCATATTGATCGAAAACGTATATATCAATCACAGCAGACTCTCCTGCCTGATTGATAGCACCTGTACCGTTGGAATAAACAACTGGGCCAAGTTCAAGTTTGCTGACAAACGGGTTGAAGCCCACCCCAAATTCTTTTGATAAGCTAATGTCCGAATCAAGGTGTGAAACGGAGAACTCAATCATATCAGCTTCATTGATAATCGTCTCATCAATGGTATCCAGATAAACCTGAAGCTCGCCGGCTTTGTTCTTCGTTATCTTTTTGAAAATATCCGCTTTATTAACACTCCGTGCCGTAACCGAGTAGCTTGAGGCAGGGAAGGATGCATTCTCCCCGTACTGATTAATGGCTCTCAGCTCCACAATAACCGGATTTGCCGCGGCCAGTTTTGCAGTGTTGGTCACAAACTCAAGGATGGACAATTTTTCATTCATGGCAGTAAAGGCAGCCGTTGCGGTACCCAGTTCCCCAGCCGGCAAACCGCCAAGGGTAACGGTGTAGGAGCCTTCGGTTATCTTTAAATCGGCCAGTTCCAGAACGGCAGAGGTTCCTTCTAGTGAAAAGGAGGTTTTTGTGGCGATAGCCGCAGCACCTTTGACCAGCGTAAGTTTTGCCAGGGTAGTGTTAACAGCCTTGCTGAACTTGACCTCTACCTTCCGGATGCCAATGGCCTTTGCTTCTATAATAGAGGTATCCCCTAATTCCGCAATTTTCATAGGCTTCCCGGTTATGCTTCCGCTGGCTGTTTGCTCATCCGCTGAAACCACCGCTACAATATAAGAATCCGCATCTTCGGGATTGATCAAATACCGGTCATCACTGCCGATCCGCACATAAGGTCCTTGAGGGTCAACTGAACGGTACCAGGCATAGTACAGCCGTCCGGCAGCATGATCCTCCTGATTGAACCGGATATTGCGGATGGCCAAGGTTTGGCCTACGCTTCCTTCCCCTTCCACATCAAACCCGGCCAGAACAGGAGTTCCTTCAGGACGGTATACGAGGGTGAGGTATGCCTCTCCAACGCATTCTTGGGTAAAACGGAGCTGGTATTTTTGAATGGCCTCCGGTTCTCCCCCCTGAACCAGGAATAAGAAGCTGCCCGGCTTGTTGCTGTCCGCCAAACCTGCTCCAAATTGGGGATGGTAGGTTACTTCATTCACCGTAACAGTCAGCCCCTCCGTATCGTGCACAGGCTGGCCGGCCCCATCCACGAGGGTAATAACAGCATACACCGCATTGCCAACTGTACTCGGAAGCAAGGGCTTATTTGCATTAATGGAAGAATAAAATAGATTTTCATGTCCGAAGGAATAGACGGTCTCCGACACCGTCACTCTGGAGCTATTTTCCCGGAGAACACCGTCTATTTCTGCAGCGGAATCGATTACATCACCTGTATAAGCCTTTACCTTCACACCCAGCGCAGGCTGGTTGACTGTAACGCTAGCCACGGCCTTAAAGCCGCCATTGGCAGTGGTAACCTCAATTTGCTTCGTACCTGGGGCCTTGGCAGTAACCAAACCATTGGCACCTACTGTCACTACATCCGTACTGTCATCGGAAACTCTCCAGGTTACCGCTTTGTTAGTCGCATTGGCAGGGGAAACAATTGTCGTAAGCTGCTTCTTTTGACCAACATTCAGGGAAAACTCGATAACGTCAAGGGCTACGCCAGTTACTGATACTGTGCTGCTGCCCCCGGAATTACCGTTATTGGAGCCGCCACCTCCTGGTCCGCCCGCACCGGTACCGCTTGCCCCGGCTGAACTGATCGGCTTGTCGTTAAGGGTTGCAGACACACCTTCCTTTTGCGTCACCTTCTCCAGCTTGGCATCACCGGATAATTGGGTATTTGCCTCCGCTACAAATTCCTTAATAGTTCCATTTGCTGTTATCTTAGCATCTGGAGCCTGGTTGATTACCTTACTAAAAGAACCGTCCAGCTTGATGCTTTGACCGGCAGGGATACCAGCAGTGATGGTTACCGTTTGAAAACCCGCACCTGTCAGCCCGTCCGTCACCAGCAATGCGCCGCTTTGGAGCACTGTAGCCGCTACGGCAGTGGTACCCGTTGCCAACAACCGGACTTTCCCATCGTATTTGTTAACAACTACGGCTCCCTTTATCTTCGCGTTATGAAGGATGATGGAGTGTTCGCCGCCCCCTTGCACATAAACGGCTCCCGATACCGTTACCCCATCAAGCGTAACCTCACCATCACCCACCCCTTGGGCAATATACAGATTCCCGTTTATGTTGGCATTGCGGAGAATTATGCCTGGAGCGTTAACCAGAACATTTCCGGCCGTATCTCCTGTGTACTCTCCGGCTTGCACATACAGCCTGGCCAGAAGCTGATCGAACAATGCGATTGCTTCTGCCCGTGTCAAATCGGCATTGGGCCGGAAGGTTCCGTCCGGCTGTCCCTTAAGAATGGATTGGGCGGCCAATGCGCTTACCGCTCCCTTGGCCCAAGAGGCAATTGCTGCATCATCTGCAAACGCAGTCCGGCTCCCGGTAATCTCCATATGAAAAGCCCGTGCTGCCAGTACGGCAGCCTCCTGCCGGGTTACTCGCTGTTGGGGATTGGCTTTTCCATCTGCTCCCTCCATGACACCTGCCTTATTGAGCTTGAGAATGGCATCATAAAACCATTGATCCTTCTGCACATCGGAGAACGGATTCGGTCCTTGCTCCGCATACTTCACGATATTTTGAATAAGGACAGCAAATTCTGCCCGGCTAACAGGAGCATCCGGCTGGAACAACCCGTTCTCATAACCTTGGATGACTCCATATCCGCTCCACTCTGCGATTGCCGCCTGAGCCCAATGCTCCTGCGTATCCTGGTATAATCCAGCACCCCGGCTAGAGGGGGTAATTGGTTTTTCTACGGATGCACCAGCAGATTGTGCATTGACAACGGAAAGATTGCCTCCGGCCGTTGTTACTGCCAAACAGACCAATAACAGGAGTGACATCCATTTTGAAGCTCGTTTTGACATGTTATAGCTCCTCCCAATCTCTTTAGTCTTTCTGTTTCGTGTTGAAAAATGACGAACGGGAACATCGTAAACTCCACGTCCAGCTTTTTCCACGGACTATAAGTCACAAGTGTGATTAATATTGGAATTCTCATCCTCAATTCTCCTTTTTTCTGTTATAATCGACAATAATCATCTTAAGGGGGAGAGTCACCCATGGATATCCGTAAAGATTTTGGGCGTCGTGTCAAGGCGTTGCGGACCCGAAGCGGCGTTTCCCAGGAGTGCTTGGCTGAACGCTCCGGATTGGATCGAACCTATATCAGCAGCATGGAGCGCGGAGGACGCAATGTAAGCCTGCTGAATATTGAACGGATTGCCGCAGCATTGCATGTGACCGTGGAGTATTTGTTTTCGAGTGAATGTTTACCTGATTCCTTTGACTATATAAAAGAAGAAATGGAAGGCGCCCTTTGAGCGGACACCCATCTCCTCCCCCGTACCTACAGAAAAACCCGGCCGAATAGCCGGGTTTTTGACTATATATTCAATAAGCACAACCGCTGTACCCCTTCTGACCGGAACCTTCTGCCTCCTAAAACCCGGTTTCTTTTAAATTAAAACTACTCCCCATCCCCTGCTGCAAGCACAGTTTCGGATAGCCCGATCTCTTCGATTCTCACCGGAAGCCTGCCGGAGGGGGTTTGGACATGAACCAGCTCGCCGCATGGCTTCATGAGAAGCTCCCTTCCCATAGGCGACAGGAAAGAAACCGGGCATTCTCCGGAACCGTCCTCAGGAAGGACTGCGTGATGGGGATTTACAATCGTCAGGGTTTCAGTGGACATATCGTCCAGATAGGATATGATTACGCGGCTGCCTACGAGCACCTTCCCGCACCAGTTCTCTTCCTCACTGGCCAGATGACTCTTCAGGACTTGAATGTAGTCGGACAGGAGCTGATCCGCTTGGGACCGGCCGTTTCCGAAGTCGGGGAAATAAGCGTCAAGAAACCGTAGCCTTTCATCTTCAAACATAATCAGCTGATTGACAAAAAACTCGCGCCAAACACTCTCCTTGACTCTAGGGCTCATAGTAGATATCACCCCCTAAATAAAGCATCCTGGACCTGATCATGTCTTGCTTAGGCATGGTCATAGCACTTTCCTCCTCCATAGAAATAGAAGGCCCCTATAGGATATAGAGGCCTTACATCCATCTTATCAGCTGTGGTATTTATGTCAAGGCTTGGGATAAGAGGCCGGGGCAATCCGACGAAGGTTAACATCATTCGCGAAAAATGCTATACTACTTTTATTGCCCGGTTCATCCAGGCAGCCGTAAGTTAACTAAAAAGCAACAGTTAGGAGTGTCCCTTGAAAGCGACAAAAGCAGCCAAATTCACTATCGCCATGCTGCTGGCGCTTCTTGTAGTCGCCGTTTGCGCCTTGTTCTTCATACAACGGGAGGAACGGGTAAGCCTCCTGTTCGCCGTAAGCGCGGATGGTTTCGACCAGGCCGCTTACGATCATTTCAACCAAACTTTGGCGGCAAACGCCAGTGTGCGGAAGCTTCCCCTTGCCAGCTTAAGCCAACGGCAGCTGAACCGGTATGACACTATTTATTTGGACTATAATTTGAAGCATACACCGGAGCTGGCCGGAGTGGTGGACAAGCTCTCCCGGTACGTGGAGCAGGGCGGCCATTTGTTCCTTGAAAATGATTTTGCCGGTGATTTTCCTGCCGCTTTCCTGGGAGGATCGGCGTTAATCCAATTGGGCACGCCCAAGGAATTATCCTTTGAATACCCGGATGTGGACCTTCATCTGCAAAACATGCAGCAGGTCTTCCGGCTGTTCGTGGACAGCTTCGCCAGCCAAAACCAACTGACAGACAGCCAGGCGGCCAATGGCCAGCTGAATGCCCTGCCCGGATACAACTGGGGCTATGGGATGACCCCATCGACGGCGGAAACACTGGTGCGGATGAACGGGGCCAGCGTGATGACGGCCAACCGTTACGGCAAAGGAACCGTGCTGTGGTCAAGCGCTCTTTTGCCCACCCATTATTACATCACGGGATTTGACCTGGCCAGCGGCATAGACCCGGAAAAGGGCTTTGCCGAAAAGCAAAAACAGGCCGCCAGCAGCTACCAGCTTGTCCAAGGGGGTACATATTTCCGCTTTAAAAATGAAGCTCCCCTTCAGCCCTACTTTCACTTTGCTTTTGCTACTGCCAACTACCAGCTGCGCAATGCTTATCTGGACTATGTGTCCAAGGAAAAGCTCGGCTATAGCGTGACCAAAATCCACGGTCCTTACGGGCGGCCGGCCATGGCGTACCAGAACCATTTTGAGGTGGCCAGCGCCTACTTTAATAAGGAAGGGGTGCAGTGGACCGAGCTGCTGCGCAAGTACAATCAGATTCCCTCCTTTTCCATTGTCCGCTCATCTTACGAATGGAATGAATGGTTTGAGGATTTGACTGTGCACCTGAATACAGGCACCACCCGGGAGCCGGTGTTTACCGGACAGCTGGAGAATTCCTTCTATGGAAGCGGGATGCGGTTAGCCAGCGAAGGCCGGACCTTAACCCTGGAGAAATATCCTGTGCCCACCCAGTTGGGCGACAAGCTGGATAATCCGTACAGAGCGTATCCGGCTTTTGCCGATCTGGATGGAGACGGACGTTCCGATTTGATCGCAGGCAGCGCTGATGGCCGGCTGTATCTCTTCCGCAATCTGGGCAGCCGCCCAGAGGATTATGCTGACCAGCGTCTTCCGGAAGGACTGGCTCCTCCTGATTCTTTCGGCAAAAAAGAACTGCTCCTGACCTCCTTCGGTAAAGAGCTGCAGTTGCCCTCCGGTTACTCGGCTCCCGCTATCGCGGATCTGAACGGAGACGGCATGATGGACCTGGCCGTGGGAGACAAGGACGGCCGGGTATGGCTGGCTTACGGCAAAGGCGATTTGCGCTTCGGCGAGCCAGCCCCTGCACGAGCAGGCGGAATAGAAATTCGGGTGGACAGCTATGCAGCCCCCACCTTCGGGGATTACGACGGGGACGGCATCACCGATCTGGTGGTCGGCGACGGCTTGGGCCAGGTTTACGGGTTTCGTGGCGTGGCAGGCAAGCCGGGCCAATGGGAAAAAGCGCAGCTTCTTTTCACCCACACCTCCCGTTATGCCGCACCTGCTATCCGTGATATGAACGGCAACGGGGTGCCGGATATTGTGACAGGCAGCCAGGACGGCGACGTTACAGTCTATATCCGCTCCTCCGGCGGCACGTATTCCAAGCAAGGCACCCTAAATGGGGCTACCTCCAACCAAGTGAACACGAAAGCGCTGGTTGGCGGACATAATTCCGTGCCGCTTTGGACCGATTTGAATCATGACGGCAAGGAAGATCTGGTTGTGGGCCAATTGGAGTTTGGTCTGCCTGTGCCGCTGGATGATCCCAGCTTTCCTTACCCCGATGAGGTGAAGAAATTTGTGGATTATGCCAAGGCCAACAAGCTGGAGCTGTATCCCCACCTTTTCTTCCACAGCTATCTGTCGGATGCCCAGGAAAAACGGGAAATTGAGCTCCACCGCCAAATGTTCGAGAAGCTGGGCATTCCCTGGACGGCAATGGGCACCAACCAGCATACCTGGCGGATCAACAATGCCGACCGGCTGCAAACCCTCCGCAACGAGAATGAAGCAGGCCTGTGGTTTAACTTCGGCTTCCGCCCACCCAATAATCCCATGGATCCGCAGTACGGCCAGGATTATGTGTGGAGCATGCCGTTTCTTCTGGAGGACAGCAAGCTTGCGCGACCCATGGTGCTGAGCTCACCCAACATGATTTTCCGGGCCAAAGGCTCCGATTATGCCACAGAGGATATTTATCGCGCTTACGCACAGCTGGATATGCCGATTATTTACTTTGACCATATCGAGTATAAGCTTCCCGGACAGACTAATTTGCTGCTGCCTTATGTGACCTTTTTGGACCAGCTGCGCAACGCGGAGAACTATAACTTTATGACCGAGCCTCAGTTGGCCCGATCTGCCTTGACCACCTTGAAGACCCAGGTTCATGTCAAACAGACCTATGCGGCCTGGCTGATCGATAAGGTAAAGAGCAAGCTGGGCCGGGGTGTTCACCTGACGCTTACGCTGTCTGCAGATACCTCTAAGGTATCGGACGGCCTGGCGGGAGTATACAAGAACACGCCAGGTGTGAAAATTGAACCGGGTAAGCCATACCAAGGCTCGCCCCTTGGGGTGGATTCCCGAATCTACAGCCGGCAGAATGGGGCTCTGTATACAGGCCTTGGGGAGCCGGTGAAGCTCACCGTGGATTGGAGTCCGGCAGGGCTTCATCTGGAGCGAAGCAATGTCCCCTTCCGGTGGGCGGAGGTTCGGGACGGCGAGGTGGCCCTGCAGCTTCTGGACGGCGGGATGCAGCAGGTGAAGCTTTACAGTCCTACTCCGCTTGAGATTAGCGGGGACAATCTGAAGATTGAGCAGAGTGAGGCAGGACAGCCGGAGCAGATGGGATACACCTATACGGTAACCCACTATGGGGAAGGCACCACTGTGACGCTGAAATGGGCGAAGGATTAATTGATGAAGTAGCAGCAGACGCCCATTGCAACCATAGCGGAAGCTGCTTGTTCCCGGAGATGGGGGCGCCCGGGAGTTGGAGCTTCCATGAGTTGGAGCATACGGGAATTGGAGCTTCCAAAGTTCGGTATTCCGGAAATCGAAGCTTCCGGGAATTTTCTAACGGCGGTAGAAGCCGCTATTTAGGCCAAAAGCGGTGCTTAGAAATTCTAACGGCGGTGAGAGCCGCTATTCGGTGCGAATGAGCCCGGTTGGGCGCCAAACAGGCCAAATAAGGGCTGTGGCTTCCGTTAGAAATGCAGAAGGCCGGATTACCGCCAAATAGCGGCTTATACTTCCGTTAGAATCGCCCATGGCCTGACAACCATCGCCAATCATGAAAATGGGGAGCGCAGGTGCGACATTTTCGTATAAATTCGGCGGAGTGGTGAGCCGCCCAGTTGATGCTTACGATGCGAGTTTTTGCTGACGCAAAACCAGCTGATGCTTACGATGCGAGTTTTGCTGACGCAAAACCAGCTTATGCTTACGATGCGAGTTTTGCTGACGCAAAACTTTTAGGAGGAATGACCATGACTGCGATTGCCAATGAGTTGGAGGAGCATATCCGCGCCCGCTACGAGATTGAGCCGGACGATGAGGACTTCTCCCAGGATGTGCATTTGTTTGATTACGGCTTTATCGATTCCATCGGCGCCACCGCTCTTATTGCCCACATCGAAAAAACCTACAATCTGCAGGTGACCAACCAGGATTTGATGCTCTACCCCCTAAACACCATCAATGAAATCGCGGCCTTCATCAGCCGCAAGATTGCGAGGTAATGGATCATGGAATGCACGGTTTCCCTGGAGGGTTTGTCCGCCTCCCAATACGGCCAGCTGAAGTATGCCTGCGCGTTTGTGGACGAGACGATTACCGGGATCGAAATTATTGGGGACACCATCCGCATCACCCACAGCTCGCCCTTGGGCAATGCCGTCATCGAGGAACGGGCCAAACGGCTGGTGGAGCGCTTTTCCAAGGGGGATTTCGGCTTTAAGGAAAACATCCTGTTCGAGCACCGGGTGGACGTTCCCAGCCGGGAGGACATTATCGCCGAGCTCATCGAGAAAAAAATCATCAAGGTGCTGGAGCCCGGCATGTTTATCTTCCGGGAGCCCTTTTCCAGCCTGATGCGCTTTATGGACGACTCCTTCGTAGCCAAGATCGCCCGCCGGTTCGAGGGCCTGAAGGAAGAGCATTACCCCGCTGTTATTCATGCGGATACCCTGAACAAAACCAACCACTTCACCTCCTTCCCCGAGCATATCCACTTCCTGACCCATCTGCGGGAGGATCTGGACGTGATCGAGGGCTTCTCCCAAACCATCCGGGAAATGGGCGGCTGGAAGCAGGACGAACCACTGGATCTCAACGCCAGCATGCCCAAGCCTAAATTCGCCATGAACCCCTCCACCTGCTATCACTGTTATGAAGGTCTGCAGGATGAGGTATTGGAGGGTGACGGCATCACCGTCACTGCCATCTCCAAGTGCCACCGGTTCGAATCCCGGAACCATACGGATTTTGGCCGGCTGCTGGACTTCAGCATGCGGGAGATCATCTTCGTGGGCAAGCCCGACTATGTGAAGGAAAACCGTCTGAAGGCTATCGAGTACCTGAAGGAGCTGGCGGTGGAATGGGACGTGGACAGCTGGATGGAAATTGCCAACGACCCCTTCTTCACCAATGACTTCCAGGTGAAGGCCTCCTTCCAGCGCAATCAGGAAATGAAGTACGAGCTGCGCCTGTCTGTGCCCTATCTGGACAAGTCCATTGCCGCCAGCTCCGTTAACTTCCACAGCAACACCTTCGGCAATGCCTTCAACATCAAATTCGGCAAACGCAGCGCCGTAACCGGCTGTGTCGGCTTTGGCATCGAACGCTGGGTCTTTGCCTTCCTGGCTCAATACGGCCTGGATGAGACCCGTTGGCCCGCCGCTTTCCGGGAGCAATATGCGGACTGGCAGAAAAAGCAGTTTTAATCCAGGCAGGCCCTTCTTGAAGGCCGCCGCGCGGACCCGCCGGTACAGCTTCCTGATTAGTCTGGCAGTGCTGTTTATCCTGGCGGACCTGTCCCTGGCCTGGTGGAACCCCATGGAGTCCTCCCGGCGCTTCTATAAGAATGATTTTACCAAGACGCTGTACCATCATAATTGGGAACGCTCCGGTCCCATATTCTACGGAAATTCTGCGGTGACCGGCGCCTATATGGAGGACAAGTCCACCTATCCCCTTACGGAAATGGGCCTTTCCTACGGAAGGATTACCGACCTGAAAGCCATCCTGGAAAAGAATCTGTACCAGGTGAAGGACGAGCTGGTGGTGGGCATTGACGTCCATACCATGATCGATGACATGCAGACAGACCCCACCTATCAGTGGTTCAAAAAGCCCTATCAGCCTTATGTCTATGCGTATCGGGACTACTTCCGGGATTCCGGCACAGAGGCTGTGAAGAGCCTGTATGCCGGGGCAGTAGAGCTGGATGCGGGGAAGCTTCTGGACTACCAGCCTCGGTGGATTGATAAGGAGCTGTATTTCGGCCTGAAGGAAAAAGCGTGGATGGCAGAGCGCTGGGACTACTATGATAAGCTGTGGGGCCATCTGACCCTGCCGGACTTTCAGGAGAATCTGGATGCTCTGGCTTGGGTGGCGGATTACGCAGCTGAGCACAGATTGGCTTTCCGCGTCATCTGGATGCCGTGGCATAAGGACTTCCCTAAACCGCCTTATGTAGAACCGCTTAAGGTGGAAGCCAACCGGATTCTTACCGAACATGGCACACCGGTGCTGGACGTCATGGACCGTTACGATGCCGCCTACTTCCACGATCTGGTCCATCTAAACCGGGAGGAAGGCGCTCCGCTGTTTACGAAGGAGGTGGATGAATGGCTCCGGTCATTCGCAAAACCGTCGAACTCCTAGCCTATCTCATCATGCTGATTCTGGTGCTGCTTTATTTTACCGGCCAAGGCCTGTTTATTTACGAAGGCTTCTAACCAGTTAGTTCCCCCCAAATAAAAAACAAAAAAACCCTTCATCCGCAAGCGGCAATGGGGTTCCTTGGGAAGGCAAGTCAATTGAGCATCAATTGGCTTGTCTTTTATTCATTCGGCTAGTCCGTTATTCATTTCAACCGGCCCATAACGATCGTGTTGTAAAATTGTCCGTCTGAAAGACGCTTGTCCCGCAGCAGCAGCCCCTCCTGTTCAAAGCCGAAGGTCTCATACAGCCGGATCGCCTTGGTGTTAATCTCCAGCACATGTAACCCCATCTTCTCCACTCCCGCGGCATCCGCCCAGGTTACGGTTTCCTGCAGGAGATTCCTGCCGATGCCGTATCCCCAAAACTCCTTCAGAATGCATATCCCAAACTCCACCCGATGGGAGAGACGCTTCAATTGACTTCCCTCACATCTGCAATACCCCAGAATCCGTCCGCCAGCCTCCGCCACCAAGAACAGATTCCTTGTCTCCTCCGTATCCACCCTTATGAGGCCTTCAAAACCTGCCGGGTCAATGTAGCCCTCTCCCCGCTCCCGGTCCATAAATTCCGTCTCGCCATCAATCTGCACCCGCAAAGCAGACAATGCTGCCGCATCCCCGGGAAGGGCGGAACGGATCACATAACTCATTCCGTTCACCACAACCGCTTTCGGCCCAATTTTCATTGGAGGCTCCTCTCTACCCGTTCTATCCTACAGCTTCATATTGTAGAACGGCCTCCGGCACATTTCAACCCCTCCATCTTCAAAGCATCCGTGTTACTGATTCAACGCTTCCTCCGTAATCCGTCTGATGTCGATGGGCGACAGGGACTCCTCATTGACCATATCCGGCAGGATATGGTTCAGGAAGTAATCGACGCAAGCCAAGGGAATGTTCTTAATCTTCACCAGCGCCTCCCGGTACATCTTCACAAACTCCTTCTCTGTATTGCCCCGCTGCAGCTCCGCAAACGCCTCGTACACCTGGTCCAGCTTGTCCGCCACCTCCAAAATCAGCCCTTCCACCGACTGGTCCTTGCCTTCACGCAGCTGGTTGAAGAAAATAGGGCGGAATTCCTCAGGAATATGCTCATTAATGAAGTGATGGACCATACCCTCCTCCACCTGCTGGATCAAGGAGCGCAGCTCCATGGAGGAATGCTTCACCGGCGTTTTGATATCCCCGATAAAAATTTCCCCGTAATCGTGGCTGCTGGTAATCTCATAAAGCTTTTTCCAATTGACCGGTGTGCCATGCATCTCCTCGATGTCCGCCAGAGTTTTGGCGTATTGCACTACCTTCCAGGAATGCGCGGCCACAGTGTGCTCCTCAAATTTGAACTTGCCGGGGCAGCGGTAAATACGCTCCATCTCGTTCAGCGACCGGAAATACGTGTGAATTCCCATCATTGCCACTCTCCTTTACCTGATGTAAGAGCAGTATAACCCGGCCGTGTTAGCGGCGGATTAATGGAGTATCTGCGCTCTGTAAAGGGGTTCAGCACCAATAGCTGCCGGAAGCACAAAAAGCCCGGAAGCGGCCTGGTAAACAGCCAACTGCCGGGCATAGATCACATGCTTAAACTCGAATTTAAGGATTCAGATGGCGGTCCAGGAATTTCTCCAGCGCCCGGTAGAAATCCAATTGGTTCTCCGTATTGTAGAAGCCGTGGCCTTCATCCAGCTTCAGCATATACGGCACGTCCACTCCACGTTCCTTAAGCGCCTGGACAATCTGATCTGATTCCGCCTGCTTCACCCGGGGGTCATTGGCTCCCTGTGCCACGAAAAGCGGAGCCTTGATTTGGTCCACATGGAACAACGGTGAGATGGCTTCCAGCAATTCCTTATCCTTCACCGGATCACCCATCCGCTGGTGGAACAATTCGCGTTCGGATTCCCAATACGGAGGCAGCGATTCCAGCAGGGTAAACAGGTTGGACGGTCCTACATAGCTGATACCTGCAGCGTAAACCTCAGGGGTGAAGGTCAGGCCGGCCAAAGCGGCGTACCCGCCGTAGGAGGCTCCGTAGATGGCTACCCGGTCCGCATCAACGATGCCTTGATCCACCAGCCATTCCACACCATCGGTAAGGTCGTTCTGCATGGCCTTGCCCCATTCCTTGTTGCCGGCATCCAGGAAGGCTTTGCCGTAGCCGGTGGAGCCGCGGAAGTTCACCTGCAGCACCGCATAACCGCGGTTGGCCAGGAATTGCACCTCCGGATTGTAGCCCCATGCATCGCGGGCCCAGGGACCGCCATGAGGATTGACCACCAGAGGCAGATCCTTGGCTTCCTTGCCCTTGGGCAGAGTCAGGTAACCATGGATGGTCAAGCCGTCCCGGGACTTGAAGGTAACCGGCTTAATGTCAGCCAGCTTGCTTTCGTCCAGCCAATAAGACAGCTCTGCAATCTTTTCCAGCTCGCCGGTTTCTGCGTTGTAGGTGTAGTCCACACCCTTATTCTTGTCATTATAAGCTTGGAAGCGGAAGTTGCCCTTTTCGTCAGGAGTGCCGATGGCAATTTCCTTGCCCGGCAGCTCCTTGCTGATCTTGTTATAAATCTCCTCCAGCTTGGTATCGAAGAAGGTGTAGTGGACCTTGTCCGTCAAATAAACGGCAGCCACCACTGTCTTCGTAGCCCGGGACGGAACGATCCCTGAAACATCCACATCCGGATGGGCAAAAACAGTCTTTACCACCTTGTTGGCTACCGGGTCAAACTCTACCACCGCCGCTTTGTCCGAACCCAGATTGGAGAGGGCATACAGATGGGTATTGTCAAAGGTGAACATCAGCGGGCTGAAGGTTTCCCCTAAGCCTGTTTCCAAAAGAGGCTTGAAGGAATCCTCCTCCTTCTCGCGGTAAAGCAGGGAGGAAACATTACCGTCACTGGAAATGGCAATCCGCAGCTTGCCCTTGTTATCTGTCATCCAACCGGTAATATTGCCCGGGTTTTCTGCGGCCAGCACGGTTTCACCGGTGTTCATATTGACCCGGTACACATCGAAGATCCGCGGGTCCCGCTTGTTCATGCCAATAAGCACCTGGTCCGGTACATCCGGCAGGATATCAATCAATTGGGAGGTGGTGTTCTTGTACGGCGTCAAATCCCGCTGTCCCTTGCCGTCAATGCCTACTACCAGCAGATGATAGTTTTCATCACCACCGGTATCCTTCGCATAGATCAGCCGGTCATTGGACACCCAGGCAAAGCCTTGGATGCCCCGGTCGGCTTCATGGGTAAGCTGTACAGCCTCTTCCTTGCCTACCTCCATGACGAACAGGTTCAACCGGTTGTTCACGGGCTGCACGAAGGCCATGTGCTTGCCGTCCGGGGACAGCTGGAAGCCCTGTTGGTCCGATTCCCGGAAGAAATCCTCCAAGGGAATGGCACCGGAGGAGGCCACATCCAAACCGAGGGCCAGATACAGCGCATGGCCAAACTCACCCTTGGTAACGACTGTCTGGGGAGCGAAGCTTTGTCCATCCCAGATGAAATGCTGCTTCAGCTTCAACGCGTCGGACACGTGTGCAGCCGAAATCGCTTGCCCGTCAGCAAAGCCGGCTTGAATGCCGTTATCGTTCAGCTGGAATGCCCGGCTGAGCAAAGAGGCCAGCTGCTCCCGGGTGAGTGCGGATTCCGGCTGGTAGCCGCTGTCTCCGCCCTGCACAATGCCCTGCTCATGGAGAGCGTAGATGGCAGGAGCCGCGGCATTCTCCTCGGTGACATCAGGGAAGCCAGTCAGAGCTGCAGGAGCCTTAAGCTGAAGAGCCTGCTGCAGCAGTACAGCCGCTTGGGCCCGGTTAATAGGATCAGCTGCTTGCTGCAAATCCTCGGTAAAAGCTATGTACCCGTGGGTAATCAGGGAACGCAGGTATTCGCCGCCATCATTGATGAGCGCTGTGGCCTGAGTCTGATTTTGAACCTCCGGCGTAGTCGAGGCCGCTTGGGCAGCCGGCAAATATGAGGTTGCGATAAGTGCTAAAAGCAAAAGGCCAATGCTTACTTTTCGCATGGTTTGAAACGTATGCTTGAACAACTAATCTCCTCCTTCCATGGGTATGTATGTCCTTCGCGCTGTCACGCAGAAGAGGAACAAGCTTGGGACG
>JAQSYT010000451.1 GCA_029256065.1 Paenibacillaceae bacterium | reverse complement strand
GGGGATGCCTTTTCTTTGTCTCCAATTATTGCTATACTTAACTACTAGACAAATGGGGAACCCCCCGCAACACATTTTCCACTGAAAGAAGGGACGTGTTTAACTTATGGCGGCAGACAACTCATTCGATATTGTATCCAAGGTGGACATGCAGGAAGTGAACAATGCCATCAACCAGGCGCAAAAGGAAATTGACACCCGGTTTGATTTTAAGAACAGCAAATCCAGCATCGCATTGGAAAAAGAAGAGATTGCCCTTGTTTCCGATGATGAATTTAAATTGCAGAACGTAGTGGATATTCTCCAGTCGAAGCTGACCAAACGGGGAATCTCCATTAAGAACTTGGAATACGGGAAGGTGGAGCCGGCCTCCGGGGCTACCGTCCGCCAGAAGATCAAGCTGCAGCAAGGAATCTCCCAGGACATCGCGAAGAAGATTAATACCCTTATTAAGGATACCAAGCTGAAGGTGCAGACCCAGATCCAAGGCGACCAAATCCGGGTTACCGGCAAAAGCCGCGACGACCTCCAACGGGTGATTCACCTTCTGAAGGAAGAGGATCTGCCTGTCGAGCTGCAGTTTCTTAATTTCCGGTAGTCGTTATGCCGGCCATCGGCTCCACATTGTGGGGCTGTTTGCATTTTTGACACCCGGTTTTTGTTGTATTATACTTTTTGAGGATAGGAAACTGCACTGCCTTAAGGGGCGGCGCGGACTAAGGCCTGTCTTCATTTCTAGTTAACTATTGGGGGATTGCAGGAATGTCTGAGAAAATCAAGGTTGTTACCCTTGGATGTGACAAGAATCTCGTAGACTCGGAGATTATGTCAGGGTTGATTCATGAACGCGGGTACACCCTTGTGGAGGATCGTGAAGAAGCGACTGTTATCATTGTGAATACATGCGGTTTTATCGATGCGGCGAAGGAAGAGTCAGTAAACACCATTCTTGATCTTGCCGAACTGAAAGAAACCGCCTCCCTGAAGGCGCTGATCGTTTCCGGCTGCCTGACCCAGCGTTACAAGGATGAATTGATGCAGGAGATGCCTGAGATTGACGGCATTGTCGGCACAGGGGATTTTGACAAGATTACGGATATTATCGATGAGGCCTTGGCCGGTGCAAAACCCAGCTATGTGGGGAACCCGGTTTTTAACTATGATGCGGTGCTTCCCCGGAAGGTGTCCGGTCCACGCTATTCGGCTCATATTAAAATCGCCGAAGGCTGCGACAATGCCTGTACCTTCTGCAGCATTCCAATCATGCGCGGCAAGTTCCACAGCCGCTCCATGGAATCTGTTGTGGCTGAAGCGCAAACCTTGGCTTCCCAAGGCGTCCGGGAAATCAGTCTGATTGCCCAGGATTCCACTAACTATGGCATGGATCTGTACGAGCGTTTCGCCCTGCCGGAGCTGATGGAGAAGCTGACGCAGGTGCCGGGTGTAGATTGGGTGCGGCTGCATTATGCGTATCCGGGCTTTTTTACGGACGAGTTGGTTGAGGTTATTGCCAATAATCCCAAAATATGCAAATATATTGACATGCCCCTGCAGCACAGCGAGGATTCCATCCTGAAGCGGATGCGTCGTCCCGGCAGAGGCCGCGACACCCGCGAGCTTCTGGAGAAGATCCGCAGCCGGATTCCCGGTGTTGCCCTGCGCACCTCCCTGATTGTTGGTTTTCCCGGGGAGACAGAGGAGGACTTCGAGAAGCTGAAGCGGTTCGTCGAGGAAATTGGGTTCGACAAGCTGGGCGTATTTACCTACTCTCAGGAGCAGGATACGCCGGCGGCCAGGCTGCCTGATCAAATTCCGGAGGATGTGAAGGAAGCCCGGGCCAATGAGCTGATGGAGCTACAGCGGCAGATTTCCAACAGCAGGAACGGCGAGCGGGTTGGCGAGGAGCTGGAGGTTCTGCTGGAGCGTTACGACGGCCGCAATGATGTGTATGTAGGACGTTCGCAATATGATGCGCCGGAAATCGACGGCGAAGTATTCGTATCCGGCTACAAGGGAAATATCGGCGATATTGTAAAAGTAAAAGTCACCCATTCCTTTGAGTTTGACCTTGCCGGGGAGGCGATCGCATGAATTTGGCCAACCGCATCACTATGGCCCGGATTTTCCTGGTTCCGCTGATCATGTTTTTTCTGCTGGTGAAGATGCCCCTGCCCAATCTGGCCTTCGGCAATTTCAGCATATCCTACAATCAGGTGATCGCGGCGCTGATTTTTATTATTGCAGCCAGTACGGACAGCCTGGACGGCTATATTGCCAGAAAGCGGAAGCTTGTCACGAATTTAGGCAAGCTTCTGGACCCGCTGGCCGATAAGCTGCTGGTGACGGCAGTGCTTGTGTCACTGGTGGAAATGGATAAGGTGGGCGCCTTTATTGTCATCGTTATTATCAGCCGGGAATTTGCCGTTACAGGGCTCCGCCAGATTGCGCTTCTGGAGGGGATTGTGCTGGCGGCCAGCAAGTGGGGCAAGTGGAAAACAGCCACCCAGATTACGGCGATCATTGCGCTTTTGCTGAACAACTTCCCGTTCCATTTCCTGAATTTTGATTTTGACTATTGGGCAAGCTGGGTGGCGGCGCTGATCACCATCTACTCCGGTGTCGATTATTTTCTTAAGAACAAACACGTCATTAATGTTCATACATAACCCCCGGCGAGGGGACTAGAGAAAGGCTTTCCTTAAGGGAAGGCCTTTCGTGTATGACGGTGCCGGAAATCCGGAGCGGAGCTATCCCGGGTGATATTCGGGGAGATGCTCCCAAATCGATCGGCAGGCTTCACATTCCATGGAGGTGTCTTTTTATGAAGGCGGAAATTATTGCTGTAGGTACGGAGCTGCTGCTGGGGCAGATTGTCAATACCAACGCCCAGTTTCTGGCGGCGGAATGCGCTGCCATCGGAATTGATACATACTTTCAGACTGTAGTGGGCGACAATGAGGAACGGCTGGTCCAAGCGCTGGATATTGCCTCGAAGCGGGCGGACCTGGTGATCTGCACAGGCGGCCTGGGGCCCACTCAGGATGATCTGACCAAGGATGTGCTGGGGCGGTATCTATCCAAGCCGCTGGTTCAGCACGAGCCGTCTATGAAGCGCATCCGGGGCTTTTTTGAGGCCCGTGGCGTCCACATGGTGGAAAGCAATGCCCGGCAGGCGCTGATCCTGGAGGACTGCGATCCGCTTCCCAATGACACTGGCCATGCTGTCGGAGTCGCTCTGGAGGCTGGAGGCTGCCGTTATATGCTGCTTCCCGGGCCGCCCAAGGAGATGAAGCCCATGTTTACGGGCTACGGCAAGCCCTGGCTGCTGCGGATGATGGGAGAGGAGCGGCCCTTGTATTCCCGCATGCTGAAGTTTGCCGGTATCGGGGAGTCCACCCTGGAGCACGAGCTGATTGACCTCATCGAGAGCCAGCAGGACCCTACCATAGCTCCATACGCAAAAGAAGGCGAGGTCACGATCCGGCTGGCCACCAAGGCTTCAGGCCGGGAGGAAGCGGACAGGAAGCTTCAGCCTGTGGAGGACGCCATCTGTAAGCGTGTGGGGCAATACCTTTACGCCCGGGAGGATATCGGCATTGAAGCAGCGGTGCTCAGCCTTCTGAAGGCGCGTGGGGAGTCTCTGGTGACGGC
>JAQSYT010000069.1 GCA_029256065.1 Paenibacillaceae bacterium | reverse complement strand
GCTGACATTCTGGAGGCTGTTGCAGCCTGTCAGGATCAGGACCCGACGCGGGGAACATATGGAATTTGGCCGTATTTTTATGAGGAGCCGCTGGACGAGATGGATCGCCCCGATTGGAATATGGCGGATTTCCACGGCAAGAAGCTGCTGCTGATCGCCAAGCATTATGCGCCCCTTCTTCCGCAGCCCCTTGTGGCCCGGCTGCGGGATGCGGTGTATCATGCCTGCAAGGCCATTGTGATCCGCAATGTCGGTCCCCATTATACCAACATTGCCATTATGGGCGCGCTGGTAACGCTGCTTGGCGGCGAGCTGCTGGGAAATGAGGAGCTGCGCGGCTACGGCTTCCGGCGTCTTCAGACGTTCTATGCGTATACGGCGGATATCGGCACGTTTTCGGAATATAACAGCCCCTGTTATACGCCCATTGCCATTGAGGAGCTGCACGACATCTATACGCAGTCGGAATCGGCGGAGGCCGTGGCGGTGGCGGAGCGGCTGCTGGATATCGCCTGGCATATGGTGGCCTGGCACTACCACCCGCCGACGGGGGCGTGGGGAGGGCCGCACAGCCGGACATACGGCACCATGCTGCGTCCCGTTGAAAAAGCGTTTTTGGCCGATGCGCTGAAGGATGATCCGGCAGGCATTCGCTGTCCCGAAAAGTACCGCTGCCTGTTCAGTTCGCCGGAGGAGCGGTATTTTACGGAGCCTACGCTGCAGGAGAAGGAGGCCGGCTGCCAGAATTACGCCACCACGTACCAGAACGGGAAGCTGACTCTCGGCAGCTACAGCATGGGCAGCATGTGGAACCAGCGCCGCAATTTGCTGGGGTATGTGGCTGCCGGAGATGGGAAGAAGGTGTCGGTTCAACTGCAATTTTTGAAGGACGGCAAGGATTTCTGCTCGGCGATTTTTAGCGGCGTGCAGTTCCGCCAGCAGGTGCTGTTCAGCTTCAACCTGGCTACGGACAATGGCGCGTGGCATCAGGATCTGGATATGATTAACGGTCGGTTCAGGGCCAAGGATTTGCGCGTTCGCCTGCTGCTGGGAGGCGATGCGGCAGGGCTGGATGTGCCGGTGGCTCAGGAGGGGATGCGCCTTGCGGCGCAGCTTGGAGACACCGCCTTGCAGGTGGAAGCGGTGCTGGACAGCGGCTCTTACGGCCCGCTCTCCGTGCAGGTGGAGCGGGCAGCCAATGGGGTGTGCCTCGATTATGTGATTGCCTCGGGCGAGGAGCGGGATTTTGACTTCCATACTCTGGAGAGAGCGGTGTGGGTCTTTGTTTTCTCCCTGGGCGAGGAGCAGGCGCTGCCCGCCGTCCGGCTGGAGCCGGAGGGACTGTGGGTCACCGCCACCGTTCAGACCGGAGACGGCCCCATGGCCATTACCGTGCCGCAGGTACCGCGGAAAACCGGGGAGCTGTACCGGGAGAATCAAATCCAGCTTCCGAAGGGGCTGAAGTAGCATAGAAGACCAAGCTTTCGCTGCGGACGCGGCTGCTGAGGCTTCTGCGCAAATAAAAAACCCGCGCTGGACGCGGGTTTTTGCATGCTCGCAGAGCTGCTTTGACCGGCGGCCTGGAGGGCGGGGCAGCGGGGGTCAGTCGGCCGGGTTGGTCCGGTTGTGGTTCATCCATTCCACTGCGTAGTCCACCAATGGCCGTTGGGGAAGCAGCATGGCCGGGGCCTGGGCAATCCGGCCGCGGATGACGGGACCGCCTGCCCGTTCATAATCATTGCCCAGTGTTTCAAAGTCGGAGCTGTCTCCTTCTATGTCCCGGAATGTGATCCATTGCCGTACCCCGTCAAGGGTGACAGGCGCGCTTGCGGTCATTTGCGCACCTGCCTTGTACCGGGAACGGGCTTCGGCCAAATGCAGGGAGGTGTTGTTGTAATGACCCACCCCCAGCAGCAGGACATGCCCGTGCAGATCGTAGATGCGGGATAGAGGGGAGCCTTCTCCCAGGCCATAATCCAGACTGTGGCTGCCGGTCACCTCCGCTGCATGACGGCCCCAGGCGGCGAAGGAGACATGCGGATGGCTGCTGCGCAACACGCCCTTTTGCTTGCGGAAGCATTCCGGGATGATGCCCATCTTATAGGTAGGGGAAAGGTCCGGGTCGTAAGCAGGCATGGTCCGGCGGATAGGCTCCCACCAGGCCTCCTGCACAGGGGGGCAGCGCCATCCGGCCGGATCGGTTAGTTCTCCCGTATGAGTGGGCATGATCAGGGTGCCGGAGGGTCCGAGTGCCGCCTCCAGAGCCAGAATCACCGCTGCCGGACCTCCAGCCACCCAACCGCCCAACGACTTCATGGAGGAGTGGACCAAAAGGGTCATGCCGGGGCGGACTCCCAGCTGCGTTAAATCGCTGAGCAGCGTCTCGCCAGTAATCAGATCCCCTTGCATAACCTCCATTGTTTGGTCCACCTCTGCCCCAACCGGCCGTTAAATTTCTCCCATTATAACAGATAGAAGCGGCTTCACATACAGATATTTCCTCCACTCTCCAAAAGCCGCAGAGCCTGTCCGGTATCCATAGGACAATCCCAAAGGGAAGAGCTGTATCGCTTCATTTGCACAAAAAAAGACCGCAAAGGAGCTCTCCTTTAGTGGTCTTCTTTCGAAAGGGACTATACATGATTAAGGGATCAGACCAGCAGGTTAAAGCTGCCGTCCTGCTGCCAGCCGTTGGCCTTGGTTTGGTTCGCTGCGCTGGTATTGACGGCGGGTGCGGCTGAGGCGGCTGAGTTGTTTTCCTGTTTGGCTGCATTGCCCGTGTCCGAGCTGGATGAGGTTTTGTTCTTCTTCTGGGCAATTTGCTGTTCAAGCTGTTGAATCTGCTGCTCAAGCTGCCTGGTCTTCGTCTCCTTGGTCTTCTCGTCCTCCTTGCTGGAGCTGACTTTTTGCAGCTGGCTCTGCAGCCTTTCCAGCTGCTTTTGCAGGGTTGCGACCTCTGATTCAGAGGAAGAGGATGAAGTAGAGGAGGCTGAAGAATACGATGAAACACTTGAGGTGCTGCCGGATACGTTTGAAATGGACATACTGCTATCCCTCCGAGTCAAATGGAATGATCCTCCAAAGGGTAACAGGACAAATTGAAAGGCGGCTGAAGAATAGCTGAAAGTTGCGGCAGCAGCTATGCCGGGACAGGTAAATGCCAGATAGCAAAGGCTCAATCGGGCCTGAGGACAGCTCTCAGCCTGTTCAGGTTCAGTTCTGTGGGAAAGCCTCCGGCATCATCCCAATGGTTTCCGCAGCCGCAGTAATCCAGAATCACACATTGGGGCTCCAATCCGGATGCTTTGGCACGCAGCCCGCCGGACAACAGATTCAGCGCACAGGCTACTCCTACAATAGCCGTATGCTCATGCTGCAGGCGGTCAATCAAGCGATGGGAGAAGGCGTCGCTTTCGTGTGAGATGAGAATAACCTCAAATCCTTCCACTGCTCCCAGAGCCATTACAGCATCCACCCGGCAGCTTTTGTCGCATTGGAGGCAGGTATGGCCCGAGCCGCTGCGGATGGCTGCGCAGGCCTGGCCTGTATGAGCGCGGAGGCAAACCGGGAGAAGCACGGCGTGCTTCGGAGCAGCCGAAAATGCGCTGCGGTAGGCCCGGTTCATCAGCTCTGCGCCCAGCAGATTCAGGTGATACTCCACCTGGCTGCGGTTCCGCAGAACGGCATCCTCCCGGCGGGAGGACGGCCTCTCTAACCCGGCGCGGAAATCCTCTACCTGGCGGGTGTAGCCGCCAAGCATCCGGGCACCCGCGCCCTCCAGCCATGCGGCGGCCTCCGCAGCCGCTTCCATCGCCGCCCGGAATGCTCCCGGCGGCGCCTTGGCCAAGCATGAGGCGGCCAGCCGCAGCCGGGCCGCCTCTTGGTTGAACTCTCCTGTGGCCTCCAACCACAGGAGCAGCTGTTGCCACTGTGCCGGCGCGGGAACCGCCGGCACAGCACCGCCGGGCTGCCGGGCTCCGCCGCCGGCAGCCGCCACCGCGGGAGAGCGCCCCGGCTGCGGGCGCTCTCCCGGAACCAGCAGCCACCTGCTGACCCAGGTGGCCCGTAACCGGTCCGCCGCGGGCTTCAGCCGCGGCGAGGCAGTGCGCACTCCCGCCAGACGGCGCAGCAGTCTGCCTCTGGCGGGAGTAAGCCCCAGCGCGTGGTTGCAATACACGCGCCACAGTACACCTGCCGTCAGCAGATCTAAGGCATACTCCTCCGCCGAACGGGGAGTCTCCGCTCCGGTCCGCTCTACCAAGTGGCGGAGCTTCTGTGCTTGCGGCAGGAGCCGCTCCTTCCCGTGCAGGAGGAAGGCATCCGTCAACTCCGCTGCTCTGTTATAATACCCGTCTGAATCGCCGCCGCCGTCCTGTAAGGAATAGGTGAGAATTTGCATGAAGGAGCTCCCCTTTTTGAAAATAGCCGGAAACAGATTTGATATATGATACGCGGTACGCAGATTGTCCGTTTCTTAAGAAAAACTGGAGGGATACTGGCCGTATCCTTTCCCCTTCCCTTCTCCTGCTTCCAGACACATTCCAGCTATCCGGACCGACGTTCCGTTATTTTGTGCTATATCACGTTTATACGTTTTTGGCGGACTGACGATCCTTTATTATAAATATGAAGCGCTTACATATGGTCGTTAGTAGGCAATAGCGGCTTCTCTGTCCATTTGGAGTAATAAAACTCCCTTTTTCCCGAAATAACGGAACCTCGGTCCGCCGGGGAGGATTGGGTGAAATATAGCTTGTTATCCTAAGCTCCCGATCCGAGGCAGGGGGAAGGGGGAATCAACAGTGTAGAGACAGCCTTACAGCTGCTGCGGCTGTTCCTGGACAGCGGCTGCACAGTCCGCCGCAACAAAAAAACCGCCGCCCGGAGGCGACGGCAGTCACAAACATTTTACTTGAACGCAGGTACAACAGCGCCTTGGTACTTGTCGGCGATAAACTTCTTCACGTCCTCGGTTTGAAGAGCCTTCACCAGCTTCTTCAACGCCTCGGAATCCTTGTTGTCCTCACGGGCAACGAGGATGTTCACATACGGGGAGTCGGATTGCTCAATGTAGAGGGCATCCTTAGTCGGAACAAGCTTTGCTTCCAGAGCATAGTTGGTGTTGATGGTGGCGATGTCCACTTCACTCAATACGCGGGGCAGCATAGCGGCTTCCTGCTCGGTGATCTTCAGGTTCTTCTTGTTTTCCGCGATATCCTTCACGGTGCCGCCGATGCCTACGCCATCCTTCAGCTTGATCAGACCGGCTTTTTCCAGCAGGGCCAAAGCGCGGCCGGCGTTGGAGGGATCGTTGGGGATAGCAACCTTGGCGCCGTCCTTCAGCTCATCCAGCTTCTTGATCTTGGAGGAGTAGATACCGAAAGGCTCGATGTGGATGCCGGCTACCTTAACCAGCTTCAGGTTGCGGTCCTTGTTTTGCTGCTCCAGGTAAGGAATATGCTGGAAGAAGTTGGCGTCCAATTGCTTTTCAGCCACTT
This sequence comes from Paenibacillaceae bacterium, assembly GCA_029256065.1. Classification (GTDB taxonomy): domain Bacteria; phylum Bacillota; class Bacilli; order Paenibacillales; family NBRC-103111; genus Paenibacillus_AR. The sequence goes on along the minus strand of JAQSYT010000069.1, from coordinate 12,400 downwards.
GAGTGTTGGGCAGAACATAGTCGGTGAACACCTTGATTTCCAGGTTCACGCCTTCCTTAGCCAGAGCAGGCTTCACATACTCCAGCAGCTCGGCGTGGGGAACAGCGGTTGCGCCGATTTTCAGGGTAACAGGAGCGGTGGATGGGCTGGCCGCAGGGCTTGCGGACGCAGCGGTGGATGCGCCGGCGGCAGTGCTGGCAGCGGGGGACGCTGCGGAATCCTTCTTTTCACCGCAGGCGGACAATACAAAGGTAAGTGCAAAAACCAGGGACAGAACGACAAGCCATTGTTTCTTCATCAGATAAAACCCTCCTTAAGATATAAGTATTATGATGGGAATAGTAGGCTTCTTGGCAGCAAGAGGCCTATATATATGGGTCAATCCGGGGTCCTCGGCAGGCGGCGGATGGGAAGCTGGTGTTAAGCGGGCTCGGCAGAGGCCGGAACGCTCAAGCATAATCCCCGATACACCGCCGCAGAGGACAACGGACAGGCTCCTAAGTTACTTGCGGCTAAACCGGAGGACCAGACGGTCGCCCAGGGTTTGCAGCAGGATGACGAGAAGAATCAGAATGATGACCGTTACTACCATCACATCCGGCATAAACCGCTGATAGCCGTACCGGATGGCCAGGTCGCCCAGCCCGCCGCCCCCGATAATACCCGACATAGCGGTATAGGATACCAGGGTTACGGTGGTGATGGTGATGCCGGCCACTAGACCGGGCAGTGACTCAGGCAGAAGCACCTTGCGGATAATCTGCCAGTTGGAGGCGCCCATGGCTCTGGCTGCTTCCACCACACCTCTGTCCACTTCCCGCAGGGTGGTCTCCACCAGACGGGCGAAGAACGGCGCGGCCGCGATCACCAGCGGCGGAATGGAGCCTTTTACTTCAATAGTGGTGCCCACGAGAATTTTCGTGAAGGGCATCACCAGAATCATCAGGATAACAAAGGGTATGGAGCGGAGCACATTGACGATAATGGATAAAATCAGATATACAACCCGGTTCTGCAAAATCTGCCCCCGGGAGGTCATAAACAGCAGAATGCCCAAAGGCAAGCCCAGCAAAACGGTAAACAGGGCGGACATGCCCAGCATGGTCAGCGTATCCTGGCTGGCCTGCCAAATTTCTTGCGGATCCACATTTTTAAACCAATCCCACATGCTTAGAGCACCTCCACATCAAATCCGCGCGCCTTTAGGCTGTCCAGCGTCCGTTCCACATCCGCTTCTGTCCCGCCGAACTGGACGGTCAGCTGGCCGTAAGGCGTATCCTTCATCCGGGAGATGGTCCCCTGGATAATGGCGAATGGTGTGCCCGTCTGCCGGGTTACCTCATATAGCACTGGCTCATAGGTGGTTTCGCCCAAATAGGTGATGCGCACAATCCGGTGCTGGCCGGAGGATTTGCCGTGGCGGATAGCCTCCTTCAGCTCCTGGCTGTCGGAAACCTGCTCGACGAATTCGCGGGTTGTGGCATGCTGCGGCTTCAGGAACACTTCTGTTACCGGCCCCTCCTCCACAATCTGTCCGCCGTCAATAACCGCCACCCGGTCACAGATGGTGCGGATCACATGCATCTCGTGGGTGATCAGCATAATGGTTAGCCCCAGCTTCTTGTTGATGTCGGACAGGAGAGCCAGGATGGAATTGGTGGTCTGCGGGTCCAGCGCGGAGGTAGCCTCATCGCACAGGAGCACCTTGGGGTTGTTGGCCAGGGCCCGGGCAATGCCCACCCGCTGCTTCTGGCCGCCGGACAGCTGGGCCGGATATTTGGATGTATGCTCCTCCAGGCCCACCAGCTCCAGAAGCTCCTTAACCCTCAGCTCGATGGCCTCCTTGGGGACGCCTGCCAGCTCCAGCGGAAAAGCCACATTCTTGGCCACTGTGGCCGAGGACAGCAGGTTGAAGTGCTGGAAGATCATGCCGATGTTGCGCCGCTCCTCCTGAAGCTGCTTATCGGACAGCGCCGACAGCTCCACTCCGTCAACATGGACCTGCCCCAGGGTGGGGCGCTCCAGAAGGTTGATGCAGCGGATCAGGGTGCTTTTTCCGGCACCGGAATGGCCAATGACGCCGAAGATCTCGCCCTGGGCTACGGAAAGGGAGACACCGTGGAGGGCGGGCACCGCTTTTTTGCCCACGGTATATGTCTTCGTAATCTGGTTCAAGCGAATCATAGTCCTGCTATGCCACCTTTTCATGAAAAAAATTAAAAACCCTTTTTCACAGAGAAAAAGGGCGGCTCGTCAGCAGTTCGCTAGAAACGATTCATTCCCCTCTCATCTGCCGGAAATCCGCTGGATTTCCGAAGGAATTGGCACCAAAGACGTCTGTTCCGCACTGGGCAAGCGATAGGAAACGCAGGAAAAGAGGCGTCTCTCTGGCTTGTCTTCCGTTGACGGATGGACCGGTTGCCGGGCTTCATAGGGCCTTTACCCTCAGCCACTCTTGATAAGAAGTATTCCTGTTAAGGAATAAAAGTGAATCTATTTAATTGTAACTTCACACATCATGTTACAGGGTCTTGATAGTTATTTATATTATCAACCTTGGGTCAACTTGTAAAGTCCAAATTTCAGGAAATTTCAATTGTCTTTTCATCTGGAATCCGTTAAAATCCTTGTGACCCGACAATTTTGGACGAATTTTGAGCTCGCTGCTCTTTCCCGTCCTGCCTTTTAAGGCGAGGGAGTGTCGAGGACCATTATTATGAAGCGCGTAGGAGGATTAGCAAGACTATGAACAGCTCTCAGCATGTCAAAATTACCACCGCCGACCCGTCGGCAATCGGGTTATTCGGCTTGGCCATCGTAACATTAGTGGCATCCACCCAAAAGCTGGAGTGGACCCACGGCTATTCTGATGTGATTCCCTGGGCCATCTTCCTGGGAGCATTCGCGCAGCTGTTCGCCGCTGTGCAGGATTCCAAGCACGGCAATACCTTCGGAACCACGGCTTTCGGCGCCTACGGCTTCTTCTGGCTGGGTGTGGCGTCCACGTGGATGATTAATATGGGCGTATTCGGCGAGAAGCTGGCCGGAGCTGTGGATATTCACCAATTGGGTGCTGCATTCGTAGGCTATCTGATCTTCACCCTGTTCATGACCATCGGGGCCATGGAAACCAACAAGGTGCTGTTCATCATCTTCGTGCTTATCGACTTCCTGTTTATCGGATTGTCCCTCTCCACATTGGGCATCGCGGAAGGCTTCTTCCATGATGTGGCCGCGGTATCCGAGCTTCTGATTGCGCTGGTGTCCTTATACGGCTGCGGCGCCAATGTGCTGAACACCCACTTCGGCCGCACGTTCCTGCCGGTGGGCAAGCCCTTCGGGATTTTCAAGAAATAAGCGTGGCCGTACACTCCGTTTTGCCTCTGCCCCTGAATAGGGCGGAAGCCGAACGGAGTTTTTTTATATAAGAAGGGAGCGGTTGCCATGCATGCCCTTGTTCAAGACGCTTTGAGTTACATGAACAGCCAGCTGGAGCTGATCGAAAAAAGCCTGGCCCTGCTGCCGGAGGAAAAGCTCTGGGCCAAACCCGGACCGGAGCTGAACAGTCCCGGCAACTATTGTCTGCATCTGGCAGGCAATGAGTACCAGCATTTTGTCACGGCGGTTGGAGGCAAACCCCTGATCCGCCAACGCTCGCAGGAGTTTACCACAGCAGGCGGCATGAACCGGGAAGAGCTGCTGCAGCTGCTTAAAGGGGTGCGGCAGGAGTCCGCCGGCATTCTTGGGACGCTGACAGAGGAGGATCTGTCGCGGGAGGTATTCGTGCCTTATCAGTCCGAGGATTGGCAGCGGATGAAGCCCGGTGCCACGGTGGAGGAGGAAACGGGGGACAGGCGGCTCATCAGGACCCTGCTGGTCCGGGTGCCGGCCCATTACGGCTACCATACGGGCCAGATTGTGCTGTTGTCCAAAATCCTGACCGGCGCTAGCGTGCACCTGACCGGGCTGTTTCATTAGGAATGCAATAATAAATGGCCTCCCGGAGCGGAGTTTATCCGTCCGGAAGGCCGGGCTTGTCCAACCAAAGCTAAGCCTGCTTCATATGCTGCTCCTGATCCGCCGACAATCCCAATTCAGCGTAAGCCGAAGCCTCCTTGCGCATCAGCTTGGACTGGTACATCCGGAAGTCGGCCATCCGGATCAAGTCCTCCAACCGGTGCCCCTCATCGGGAAACACGGCTGTTCCGGCGGATACAGACAGGGATAAATTCATCTCCCGGGCCAGAACATCCAGCTCCTGGCGGAGGCGGTCAAGGACCATCACAGTGGAATTATAGGTGGAATGCCGGGTTACCAGTACAAATTCGTCTCCCCCCAGGCGGACCAGAAGATCCTCGTGGCGGGTATGCTTGATGATCAGCTTGGCAATGCCCTGGAGAACGGTATCTCCGGTATGGTGCCCGTTTTCGTCATTGATTTTTTTGAAGTCATCGCAATCCAGAATGGTCAGGGTCAGGGTTTCCCCTTTTTTGGCCGCTTTAGTCAATAGAGTTGGAATGGAGTGGTTCAAAAACCTCCGGTTGTACGCCCGGGTCAAATCGTCCCGGACTGCCAGATTCATGGCCCGGTCATAGCCGATGCCAAAGAGCCAGATCACGGTCAGGCTCAATCCCGCCATCAGAAGATGGGAGTAGCTGAAATCCCAAACGGAAAATTCCAGCTGGAGGGAGAGCAGAATGGAAACCACAGTAAAGCCGGCCGCATACCATTTTCCATGTCTGTTCATACGCATCACCGCCTGCCAAAACTGGCCTGAAATAAGTAGAATGTGCAGCTGTGCAAATAATAGGCAATTAGTCCTGCTCATTCGTTTACAATATTTCATTATAACGCAAGCTGTGTTAAAATGATGTAGGAACATGTCGAACGGAAAAATTTTTTTATTTATTTAAATCTAACACAAACATGACATTCAAGGTACGGGAAGCTTGCATCCCTGTAAGTCCTACTGTACAATCATGGAGAAATCAATCGGTGAGCGAGCACATAATAGATAGAAGAAGGAAAGGGCGGACCTCAAATGATCGACAGCAAGAATACTTACCTGCCTGCCGGGCAGATTTGCCCCTTCTTTCAGCCCATTCTATCTCTGCAGAGCATGTCCGTCATTGGTCATGAGTCCTTGGGCCGAGAAATTGTTAGCGGAGAAGTGCGCAGTCTGGGGGCTTTTTTTCATGACCCGGCCGTTCCTGAGCCGATACAGATTGCCATGGACCGGAAGCTCCGGCAGATGGCGTTCGAGAAAGCGGTTCAAGAGGAATACGCCGGCTTGCTGTTCGTGAATTTGAAGCCGGGCTGGATTTACCGTGCCTATCAGGAAACCGGCAAGCTTCCTACCCTGGAGATGCTTAAGCAATATGGTCTGCCTGCCAACCGTGTGGTGGTGGAGATTACCGAGGAGTCCTTTTCCGGAAAGCTGAAGGAGCTGCTGGAGATTGTGGATATATACCGGCAGCACGGCTGCCTGCTTGCGGTGGATGACGTGGGCAGCGGTTTTTCCAGCCTGGACCGGATTGCCATGTTCCGCCCGGATATTATTAAGATGGATTTGAAGATCCTCCGCAAAAGCGTCACCCATGACGGATACCGGGCCCTTCTCCGTTCCTTCTCGATCATTGCCGAGCAGATGGGCGGTTCATTGCTGGTGGAGGGGGTGGAAAATGTCCTCGACCTGAACAATGCCATGGCCGCAGGCGCCCGGTATGTGCAGGGTTACCTGTTCTCAGAGGCCAAGGAGGACTTCCTGCCCGAGTATGAGTATGCGGCTTTGCTTAACGATCAGATGGGCAGGTATGGAAGAGAATCCTATGCGTCTTATCTGAAGCTGATGGATGCCGAGCACCGGCTGAAGGAGCTGGCCGACCGGACTGCTGTTATGGCAGCGGTGCGGGAGCCGGATCATCTGGCAGGGGAGCTGATCCACGAGGTGCCGGATAATGCCCTACGGGTGTATCTGTGCCGGGGGGACGGCATTCAGGTTTCCTGCAATTTCGACCGGAACCTGGACGGCACCTGGACCCGTAATGAGGCCTTCCGCGGCTCCAACTGGCTGTGGCGCCCTTACTTCATTCCGACAATTATACATATGCAAAAACAAAGGTCGGGTATCCTGTCCCAGGCATACGCCGACCTTACCACCACTAAGCCCATCCAGTCCTATTCCTGTCCGGTGGGCACGGATTTGTACTTATTCGTTGATTTGCTTATACGTTAATCCATTCCTGGCGCAGGGAGAACAGCTCCTTCAGATCCTCGGTGGACAGCTCGGTGATCCAGCCCTCGCCGCCGCCTACAATCTGTCTGCTCAGATCCTGCTTGCGCTCAATCATGTCATCAATCCGTTCCTCCAGGGTGCCCAGCGTCACGAACTTGTGCACCTGCACATGCCGGTTCTGGCCGATCCGGTACGCCCGGTCTGTAGCCTGGTTCTCCACCGCGGGATTCCACCAGCGGTCGAAATGGAACACATGGTTGGCTGCCGTCAGATTCAGCCCTATACCGCCTGCCTTAAGCGATAAGAGGAACACGCCGTTCCGCTCCGCTTCGGGCAGGCTTTCGTTTTGGAAGCGGGCCACCATCTCATCACGGACATGCTTGGGTGTGCCGCCGTGGAGAAACAGCACCGGCTCCGTCAGCTCCTGCTCCAGTACATGCTGGAGCATGTAGCCTGTTTCCACGAATTGAGTGAAAATCAGGCAGCGGTCCCCTTCCGTCCGCAGCTCCGTCACCATGTCCAAAAGCCGCTCCAGCTTATTGGAGCGCTCCCGCCATTGGATGGCGGCGCCCCGCATGCTTTTCTGCAGCAGCTCGGGATGGTTGCAGATCTGCTTCAGCCGGGTTAAGGCCGACAGGATCAGCCCGCGGCGCTCCATTGGTCCGAGGCGGTCCAGCCGCTCGAACAGGTCCCGGATATAGTTCTCATAGAGGGAGGCCTGCTCTGCCGTAAGGGAGATGAATACCTTGCTCTCATCCTTATCCGGCAAATCCAGCTGGATAGCCGGATCCTTCTTCAGACGGCGGAGCAGGAACGGCCGGATCATCCGCTGCACCTGGCTGATAAGCGCCTGGTCAGAGATCCGTTCGATAGGCTGCACGAACCGGTGGCTGAATTCCCGCAGGGTGCCGAAGTAGCCCGGATTCAGGAAATCGAAGATGGACCATAGCTCCGTTAAGCGGTTCTCAATCGGCGTACCGGTCATGGCAATGCGGTGGAAGCCGTCCAGCCGCCGGACTGCGCCGGATTGTTTGGTGTAGGCGTTCTTAATATTCTGCGCCTCGTCCAGGCAGATGGAACTCCAGAAGATGGAGCCGAAATCCTTCTCGTCCAGATGGGCGAGAGTGTAGGAGGAGAGGACCAGATCGGCTTCCATAGCTGCCTTCCGGAAGTCCTCGCCCTTCCGCCGCTGGGGCCCGTAATGGAGCAGCACCTTCATGCCAGGGGCAAAACGCTGGAGCTCCTTCTGCCAGTTGCCCAACACAGAGGTGGGACAAATCAGCAATCCCGGCGGCAGCGGCTCTCCTTCGGGCTGAGCCTGGCCCTCCTGTTCCTTGACGGATAACAGGTAGCTGATCCATTGAATGGTTTTGCCCAGGCCCATATCGTCGGCCAGACAGCCGCCCAAGCCGAATTGGCGCAGGAACAAGAGCCAGGAAACGCCCTCTGCCTGATAGGGGCGGAGTGTGCCGTGGAAGCCGGGCGGCGGTCCCTGCATGGGGACGCCCTTATGCTCCTTCAGCCGGGAGATCAGCTGCCGCAGATGGTCGTTCAGCTCCACCTCCAGCTTCAGATCGAGATCCTCGTCCTCCCGTCCTCCCTGCCCTTCACCCTCTTCCTCTTCACCAGCCAGATGCAGCTCCAGCACATCCCGGAAGGTAAGCCCGCGCTTCTTCTTAACCTGCTTCATCACCTGGCTGATGGCTTCCATCTGCTTAGGGTCCAACTGGATCCAGCGTCCCCGGAAGCGCACCAGCCGCCGCTTCTCCTCGATGAGAGTGCGGAATTCCTCCTCCGTCAGCTCCATATCTCCTATGGCCAGCCGCCAGTCGAATTCCATCAGCTGGGACAGGCCAAAGGCGGAGGAGCCGCCGGTGCCAACCGAGGAACGCAGCTTAGCCCGCAGGCGTGGTTTGGTGCGGCGCAGCCGCTCCCACCAGGACGGCAGGAACACGGGGGTGCCCGCCTCCACCAGCTGACGGCTCCCTTGGGCCAGAAACTCCCAGGCCTCGTCGGCGGTAAGCTCCCGTTTCAGCCGGGAGGGCTCTGCTGCATCCCGGAGCTCCGGGATAATATGGAGCCAGCGCTCCACATCCCGGCTGACCCGGGACAGCTCCGGCTGCCATTCCTCCGGAAGGGGCTCCCCGGGCATGGGTGTGCCTTCGGTGTTACAAGCGATAATCCGTTCTGCCAGCTGCCGGTCCTGCAGGAGGATAGCCAGCTGCCACATCCGGTCATGCTCCGGCTCCACCAGCTGCAGGCAGGTGCGGAAGGGAGTGGTATCCGGCTTCCACCCGATGGATACCAGCCAGTCCTCCTCATCCAGCCACAGGTCGGCAGACATATCCCCCCGCATGATCCGGGGAACGGTCTCCGTCAGCTTGGCCAAAGCCTCCTGAAGCTCGGAACGGCGGCGCACCTCCGCTTCAATAAGGGTGTCCGCCCAGGTCTTCAGGAGCGGCGACTCCATACCCCGGAGCTCCTCCGGCAGCTGCAGCTTCCAGCCGAGAGACCCCTGCCGCCATTTGTCATAGTCGGGCATTACCCTGCCCGCAGCCAATGCCTCGCGGATAGCGGGGGCAGCGGCCTTCAGCGGGGCTGCTTCTGTGGACCATTCAATAGAGGCATGCTGCAGCTCTGACGGGTCGCAAAAGTAATGCAGGGCGTCTTCGGATTCCAGCACGACGCCTTCCTTCCCGGTAAACTCCAGCGTTTCGATAAAGGTGCCGTAAAAGCTGGCCGCATGCCAGGCAAACAGCAAGTGCTTCAGCTCGGTGGCGTCCACGGATCCCCCCTGGCGGCGGGTGCCCCACAGAAACAGGGTGCCTCCCGGCATCCAGGAGGCATGAACGGTATAGGGGCCGGTGACGATCATGTCGCCCACTGTCCTTTCGCCAGCTCTTCTTTAAATGCGCGCAGCCGGGCGTATTTGATATGGAGCCGGGCCAGGTAATCCTCCCAAAGCCCGCTTTTGCCAAGCTGCTTATAAAGGCTGTTTAATTTTTTCAGGTGGCGGATGGCCAGCTTGTAGGAATCCCGGTTCTTCTCGGCTACCGCCTTCTCCACCGACTGGTGGAACAAGGGCAGGAGCAGCGCGGGATCATGGGCCTCCACGGTATGCAATTCAGCTGTGTACAGACTGGCCGGTGAAATCCCGGTGGCCAATTGCAGGTCTACCCATTGGCGGAAGCGTCCGGTCTGCATCAGGTAGTCGGTGTAGTAGTAATAGCTGCGGGGGAGGAGAGAGAGCATCACGCGGATCCACTCCTCGTCAGTGGGCTGATGCTTTACCGCCTCCACCCAGAAGGAGCAGCCTTGGTTGAACTCTTCCTGCTTGGCCTTGGAGAGCACAGGCAAAAGCCAGCGCAGCCAACCAAGCACCCGCTCCCACTCTCCGCCGCCGGAGAGCTTCTCGAGAATCACATAAAAATCCGAGAACTGCCGGGTGTTCAGGTGGTCGAGCCGCTTCATGGCCTGGGCGTCCTGCCCTGGAATAATATCAAACAGGGCCATGGCCAGAAGAATGCCGTCCTTGGCCCGGGGAATGTTCTCCTGGGCGGACAGCAGGTTGAGCCGGTGCAGCTCCCGCACGGCCGCGGCCTCCGGCTCGGAGCCGGCTCCATAGAAGAGATGCCACCACAAAAACCGGTACACATCTGTCCAATACACCGGTCCCTGCCGGGCATGGAGCAGCCGGGAGGATACTGCCTCCAGGGTCTCCTTCCAATGCTTCGGGAACTGCAGGGCCGCTTCGTGGAAGGAATGGCGCTCAAGAGCCAGCTCCTTCAGCATATCCCAGCAGGAGGCCGCCACCAGCTTGCAGCCGTTCTCAATATAATAAGATAAATAAGAGGATTGATTGTCTTGATGGAATTGTTCAATTTTGGCCAACACGTACAAGGTCAGGTGAAGCCGGTATAAAGCCGACAAGGGCGCGGGCCATTCCTGGGCGGTTTCCCCCAGGGTTTCCCACACCGTCTGGTGGAATTGCTCCACCGAATGCTGGTTGGAGAGGGAATAGCCGTGGAACTTCTGCTCGAAGTAGCGGGCCCATTCCTTGGGGGGCAGCTCCGGCAGCAGTGTAGCCGCTGCGGATTCACCCGCCCTGTCGGCCTTCAGCCCCGCCTTGGCTCTCCGCCTGGCGTTGATGGCCTGCTTCAGCTGCATCAGCAGAAGCTCAGGCCGGCCATGGGCCGAATATGCCCAGAAGATCAGCCCGGCCATATGCTGGCAGTAGCCTTCGTAGGAGCAGGTGCATTCGCTTCTTTCGAACTGCTCCAGATCCAGCTGGACTTGGAACATTTCCTTGCCCCGGACATCGGCTTGAAGAATATAGCCCTGCACCAGATTGACGTTCTGCACCAGATTCCGGTGGTAATATTCCCACCCGCGCTCCAGCACGGCAAGCTTCATCCGGCGTTCCGCCCCTGCAGCCAGAAATTCTATCCGGTTTTTGGGCAGCTTAAGCTTCAGCATTCCTGCACCTCCTTTTCTCCTTGGGCTCTCACAGTGGTCTCCGCATGGATCGCATCCTACTATTGTAGCATAATTTGCCTCTCCATAACCTCTTTTTGGCAAAACCGGATATCACTTTTTTACTGGCGGCGCCCCATTAGTGGAGTTTCGTATCCCCTTGGTAAACCATGCAGTAAAAGTCCATATGCCCCTTGGGTGTCGGGCGTTCGTAGCGGTCGGTAATTATAAAGCCGGCCTTCTGGTAAGCCTTCTGGGCGCGGATGTTCCACACCAGCACCTCCAGATCCACCGTATCCTCAGGCCTGCGGCGTTTGGCCTCCTCAGCTAAGAAACGGACAAAGTCCGGGCCGATCCCTAAGCCGCACAGCTCGGGCCGCATGCCCAGCCCCAGCCGGGTCACTCCGGTGATGGGGAACAATTGGGCATACCCCACCAAATACCCGTTTTTCTCATCCAAAATGGAAATGTACTGGGTCTCGCGGATCTGCGCGTCGCCAAACTCTTCGGCTTCCGCCTCCATCTGGGCCCAGGAGCTCCACTGGTAAATATCGTAAGGGGGTTCATAGTTCCAGGTGCAGATGTCCTGGCAATGCCGGATGTTCATAGGCACCGCTTGAAAGGTGAAGTCCCGCATGTTCTTACACATCTTTTACCCGCTCCCGTTGTATTACGTCATCCCTTCATTGTACAACTCCCCATGGGCCCTGTCGATGGGGGCCTGCGGTATTCAGGATATTGGCCTTAGAAGCCAAAGTGTTCATGCTTTTGGAGGGAAGGATGGATGCCAAAATGCAAAAGTGCATTTATTTTGTGGAGCAGCGGCTTAGACGGGGGCCAAAATGCAAAAGTGCAGTTGTTTCCCGCGAATTCTACCTGTTTGGCGATGTCAGAGAAAAATAACTGCACTTTTGCAGGATAAGAACGGAAAATGGGGCTCACGGTTGAAAATATCTGCACTTTTGCAGGATAGCATGGCCAGCTGAATCCCTTTCAGCTGTCTCGTGCCCGATTCGGGAACCGTTATCCAAATGGAAACGCAAAAAGAACCGAGACGGATGTCCCGGTTCCCAGTTGTGAAGCGGACGCCTCTCTGTCCGCTGCCTGCATCAGCTGTGTCTGCGGCTGGTATTGCGCAGAATGAGGCTGGTGAGGAAGACCACCACCACTGCGCCAATCAGAGCCGGTACGAAGTAGAAGCCGCCGATTACCGGACCGAAGTTCCCCATAATCAGACTACCTAACCAGGCTCCGATGAAACCTGCAATAATGTTGCCGATGACGCCTCCTGGAATGTCGCGACCCAGAATCACACCGGCCAGCCAGCCGATAACACCACCGATAATCAAGGACCATATAAAACCCATTTTGCATTCTCCTCTCCAACATTCTATTTTGGTAGATTGGTTGGTTTTTCTCTTTACACTCCTTTATTAAACCGATTGGCGGAGATATAAACTTTAAAAATTCAGACAAATTTTCCGGCAGGAAAATGGGGTCGCTTTGTAATATGAAACGGTGGTCAGCTTCTTCTGCGAAGGACTGCGGCGGCGGAACACAGATTTTGATATAATGGCTATAACAAAATGGCAGCAGCAATGGAGTCGCAATCGGGGAGTGGAGTTTATGGCGAATCAACACCAGTTTATTGTAAGCAGGGAGCAAGTAATGGAGAAGTTGGGCGGAAAGGAG
>JAQSYT010000450.1 GCA_029256065.1 Paenibacillaceae bacterium | reverse complement strand
TCCCCCCAAAAGTGAAGGAGTGCTCTGCAGCGTATTCCGGGTACTTTTGGGGGAGCCCCCAATGAAAAGGACGCCAATATCGGCTTAAAAAGGAAGGTAGATAGCATGATGTTAACTGTGGTAATCCCCTCCTACAAACGTCCGCAGGAGCTGGCCAACTGCCTTACGGGCATCGATGCCCAGGAGCGGCAGCCGGATGAGGTAATCGTGGTCTGCCGCGAGGAGGACGCCGGCACGCTGGAGTTTGTGAAGCAGTGGGAGGCGGCTCCCGCAGCGTACATCAAGCGTCATGTGCAGGTTTCCCAGCCAGGCGTCATCCACGCCATGCAGGCAGGAGTGGCCCACGCCTCAGGCGATATTGTCGCCTTCATTGATGACGATGCGGTGCCTTGGAAGGATTGGGCCGGCAGGCTGCTGGACTATTACCGGGACCCTCAGGTGGGTGGAGTCGGCGGCCGGGACATGATTGCCGGCCAGGACCAGACCATCAAGAAGCCGGTGGTGGGCAGGGTCACCTGGTACGGCAAGCTCATCGGCAACCATGACCAGGGCTACGGCAGTCCCCGTGAGGTGGATGTGCTGAAGGGAGTCAATATGTCCTTCCGCACTGCACTGGTGAAATTCCCCGAATTTATGAGGGGCAAGGGAGCCCAGGTTCATTTTGAGGTATTCCTGTGCATGCGCATCCGGCGTTTGGGCTACAAGGTGATTTATGATCCGGAGCTGCGGGTAGATCATTACCCTGCTGTCCGCCATGATATGGACCAGCGCAACGCTATTGTCCGTGATGCGGTGGCCAATGCTTCCTTCAATCTTAGCGTGGCCTTGCTCCATGGTTTGCCCGCCCACCGGCGGCCGGCGCGGGTTGCCTACGGGGTCCTGGTCGGCGACGGCCGGATGCCCGGAGTAGTGCGGATGTTGTTTGGAGTCGTCAAACGGGACCGGAGGGTCGTCCAAACCTTCCTGCCGTCCATGAAGGGGCAGCTGGAGGGTGTGCTGTATTACTTCCGTCACGCAGGCGCTCCGGCGGAGCAGAAGTTTAAGCTGAAGGAAGGACAGCGGACTGACATTACAACGTGAAGAACGACGAGCAATGCCAATTTCCGGTTGATAGGATGATGAGAAATGCGGATTCTGCAAATGGTGGATTATTACGGCAACTTTGGCGGTTTGGAAAGGTTTATTTATAACTTTTCTTTGGAATTGCTGGAGCAGGGCCATGACACGGTAATAACGGCACTTGAAGCGGAAGAAACGGACTGGGGCACGGATGTGGTGCCAACCATCCAGGTGGGAGCTCTTGAAAACTGGGAGGCCCGCATTGCGGAGTATCAGCCTGACCTGATCATTTGGCACCAGGGCATCTATTCTGGGGACGTTGTTTACCGGTTGACCAAAACCTACCCTGTTTTGGCTACTGTGCATGCACCTGTTTGTCCGGCCAGAGGACGACTTTTTCGGGATAAGGATGAAATTTGCTGCAAGCCGGGAGGTCTGGGCTGTCTGCCCCGCTGGTATATGCGCAAATGCGGCAGCAGCGCAAACCCCAAGGCTGCGCTTCAAGGACTTGTGCAGTACAACTCGGCGATTAAAGCGCTGAAGGCCTGCCGGAGAATTTATACCGTCAGCAAATCTCTGAAGGATTTCCTCGTTATCGATGGTATACCCGAAAACAACGTCATTATCTTCGACAACACGTTGGGCGAGCTGGCCCACTTCTATCCGGAGCTGGCTCATGTGGCTCCCGATGCCCAGGAACTGAAGCTTTTGTATATCGGCCGGTTGGTCTATTCCAAAGGTGTCCAATATTTCCTGAGGTCCATCCGGCTGCTCCGGGAGCGGGGTATTGAAGCAACCGGAACGGTGGTGGGGGACGGCTGGTACGGCAGCAAGCTGAAAAACATGGCCGAGGAGCTGGGGATTGCCGATGCCGTGCGGTTTGTGGGCAAGGTAGCCGGGAAGGAGGTCCACCAGTGGTATGAGCGCTCCGATGTGGCGGTGGTACCCTCCATCTGGCCGGAGCCTGCCGGATTGGTGGTGCCTGAGGCCAGAGCGCTGGGCAAGCCGGTGGTGGTTTTCGATGCCGGTGGTCTGCCGGAATGGAGCCAATGGATGGACGGCATTTATGTTTCCCGGCATGCGGATGCCGAGGATCTGGCAGATACGGTGGAGACGGCATGGAATGATTTGCGCCAGGGAAAGCCTGCCGGATTGAGCCGGACTGCTCCGGTTCAGCCAGAGGAAGCTCCTGAATACCGGCGGATCAATATCATCGAGGATTTGCATTCGGTTTCTTTCTCCTAAAAAACAAATACAGCAAAGCAGGTGGTCGTGTGAATACCAAGCTGTTGGCAGGATGCTCCACACCCTTCGGCATGGGAGGGCTTGGGGGGCATCTTCAATTTATCTGCAAGGCGATGGAAGCAGCCGGTTTCGAGGCAGAGGTTTATTGCCGGGGGAATCCGGCAAGACCGGGATTTGTCGGTGTGCCCAATCCGGTCTGGGACAAATGGCTGCGTTATACACCCGTGCGGTGGCTGCCCTCCAAGCAGGTATATTGGAACGGTATGCAATTTGACAAGGCCGTTGCCGAGGTCTACCCATCATGCTACAGTGTGTATCATTCCTTCCCCGGCTTTGCTGAAGCCACCTTCCGCAAGGTAAAGGCCAACGGCGGTATGACGGTGCTGGAGGCGGCGACCACTCATGCAGAGGATGTGTTCCGGATTACGGAAGCAGAGCACAGAAAGCGGAATATAGGCGGCAATCCCTTCTCCCCGGAATGGGTGGAGCGGGTTATGCGGGAGTATGAGCTGGCGGATTATATTACCGTCGCTTCCCGGCTGCAGGCCGAAAGCTTCCTCCGCCGCGGCTTTGACGAAAGCCGGATTCTCTACTCTCCGCTGGGCATCGATACGGCCAGATTTTCCCCGGCGCCGGAGGATGGGGAAGGGCGGCAGGGGGAGGACGGTATTTTCCGGATCATCCAGGTGGGTCAAATCTCCATCCGCAAGGGCTACCATTATCTGCTGGATGCCGTGGAAAAGCTGGGTGACCCGGATATCGAGGTGGTGCTGGTGGGGGGCATCGGCTGGCGCTCCATTGCCAAATCCATTGAAGAATACCGCAGCCGCGGCGTCCGGATCACCTGTGCACCCGGCGATCCGCTGCCCGCTTTGCGCAGGGCCAGCCTCTATGTCCACTCGTCGGTGGAGGACGGCTTTGGCCTGGCTCCTCTGGAGGCCATGTCCGCCGGATTGCCTGCGGTGGTCACGGATATGACGGGGATGAAGGATGTAATCGGCAACGGCCGTAACGGCTTTATCGTGCCCAGCCGGGATACGGATGCTTTGGCGGAATGCATTTCACTATTGAAGAGCAATGAAGCTCTGCGCCGGCAAATGGGGCAGGCCGCCCGGGCCACGGCGCTGGAGTATGATACCGCCCGGGCCACCCGGCAATATGCGGAGCTGCTGACACCGGTCTGGAACGCAGGCTGAAGCAAGAACAGCATGCTTGGCCGGGAACCTGAGCCTAACGGAAGCCAGAGCCGCTATTTGCAGCAAATTTGCTCCAAGGCGGCCATATTTCCTGAAATAAGGGCTGTGGCTTCCGTTACAAATAGTGGAGCCCGTTTTTAGGCCGAATAGCGGCTCTGA
>JAQSYT010000449.1 GCA_029256065.1 Paenibacillaceae bacterium | reverse complement strand
CTGCAGAACCGCAACCATTGCCAGAATGAGATAGAGCAGCGCCCACCCCCCTGCGTGTAAAACTGCAGAACCGGGCTGCCGGGAGACCGCTCTGCTCCGGGTGATGACAGCTTTGGCCATGAACGTGCCCTCCTAGGAATATTCGATGGTTTCTTTGGCGGCCGTCCATTTGCGGATGAGCCAAGTGACAACCAGACAGATCAGCAGCAGGAAAAAGCCGATGGCGCTGCCATACCCGAAGTTGAAGCCCTTAAAGGCGATCCGGTACATATACGAGGCCATCACCTCGCTGGCGCCGTTGGGTCCCCCGTTGGTCATCACATAAATCAGGTCAAAATATTGCAGCGGGTTCGCCCCGTCGATACGTGCCGCCTCCTCCAGGGAGGAGGGGATATTCTTCAGGGCGGAATAATAGATCAGAATATAGAAGCCGGCGTACTGCCACAGAATGGGAACAAATAACGCAGGCAGCACATACGCCGGTTCAGCCAGCCAGGCAGGTGTATTTGTAAAACCGATGAATTCCAGGGCACCGGTCAGAATCCCGTTGGTGGGATGGTAAATCTTCAGCCACAGCTGGGCGATGGCCACCGAGGACAGCAGCATGGGCACCAGATAAATTTTGCGCAGCAGATTGGAGCCCTTAATCCGCCCGGCCAACAGCAGCGCCACTGCCAGATAGACCAGCAGGCTGAGAGCGGAGAAAACGGCCAGCAGCAAGGAATGGAAGGCGCTGCTCCAGAACAGCCTGTCGCCCATAAGCTCCAGATAATTATCCAGACCGATGAACTGCTTGGCGCCGATGCCGTCCCACTTGGTCAGCCCGTAATAGCCCGTCAGCACAATTGGAATGTAGATCAACCCCAGAACCAAAAGGAGCGAAGGCAGTACATACAATGCGATGATCCGTTTGTCGGACAGCACCTTATCCATGTGATCACCGTTCCTCCTTCCGGCTTTATTCGCTGGCCGCCTTGGTCAGCGCTTCCTCATGCTTCTTGGCGAAGTCCTCTGGCGTCACGGCTTTACCGAAGATGGCCTGGATCATATTGAGATGCGCCTCAGCGGCAGAGGGCTTCATCTGCACATCGGCAAACAGCGTAATGCTGCTGGCATTGTTGAGTTCCTTCAGGAGATCAATATACAGGGCGGGCAGCTGCACAGCCGAGGTATCCACCTTGGTAGCCGGTATAACGCCTGCGTCGGTGACGGAAACCTTGCCCCATTGCTCCACGAAATACTCCACGAACTTCTTGGCTTCCTCTTTCACCTTGGAGTTCTGCGCCACGAACAGGCCAACGCCGGGACCGCCCACCCAGCTGTTCACATCACTTTTGCCGCCGCTGACGGTGGGGAATTTGAAGAAGCCGACATTATCCTTAAACGCCTTGGGCACATCCGGGTTGGTGGTAAAGTTGGGCAGCTCCCAGGTTCCCATCATGTACATGGCTGCTTTTTCGTTCATAAACTCGGACTTGCCCTCATCGTTGGACAGCCCGTTGAAGCCCTTGTTGAAGGCGTTCAAATCCACCAGCTGCTGGATCTCCTTGGCTGCCCGGATCAGGCTGGGCTCCTCGAAGGAGGCGCTGCGGTCAACGGCCTTCTTCAGCGGCTCCGTGCCGCCGATCCGGTTGGCCAGGTACATGTACCACAGGGACCCGGTCCACCGGTCCTTATTGCCCAGGGCAATAGGAGCCACATTGTTCTTGGCCAGTGTTTTGACAACATCGAGGAATTCATCATACGTGCCGGGGACCTTCAACCCGTATTTGGCAAAAAGCGCCTTGTTATAATAAACCGGGGTAATGTTCAGCTCTAGGGGATACGCGTAGGTTTTGCCGCCGATAGCATACGCCTCCGTGGTGCCGGAGACAAATTTATCCTTCAGCTTGCCCTGCAGCCCATCGTCCAGAGTGGCGAACAGATTACCCTTGACATACGGCTCCAGGAAACCCGCCGCCCAGGTCATGCCCACATCCGGCAGCTGGTTGGAGGCAGACAGCACCTTCAGCTTGCTTTTGTATTGCTCGTTCTCCAGAATTTCCTGCTTTACGGTCACGTTGGGGTTGGCCTTGGTGTAGTCGTCGATAATTTTGTTAACGATTACATTTTGCTGCTTGGAGCTTCCTGCCGGCCACAGATGCATGAAGTTAATGGTGACCTTTTCCGCCTTGGCGGTGGCTTGAGCGGTGGCTTGGACAGACGCTGTGGCTGCCGGTGCGGACGATGCTTTGGACGCATCCTGATCCTTGTCTGAGGCACAACCCGCCAGTGAAACCGCTCCCAGCATGGACAGCGCCAACAAACCTGCAAACGCTTTTTTGACCATTCCAACTTCCCCCTTGGGTATCGTCGCCGCCGCGCAACGCTCCGGCAGCTGTGTCTTTATCGTAGCATGGCCGTTTTGTCCCCGTAAGGTTACAGCTTTTGGGTAAAATACCTTATTTTTTAGATTGGGCCATTGTCCCCCGTCATTTGCTTACGGTATTGGCTGGGGCTCGCCCCTGTATTCTCCTTAAACAGCTTGATAAAGTATTTGGGGGTCAGGTACCCCACCTGCGCGGCAACTTCCCCAATAGGCAATGCAGTGGCAAGCAGCAGCTCCTTGGCCTTCTGAAGCTTGCAGCGGGTGACATATTCCAGGAAGGTCAACCCGGTCTGCTCCTTGAATAAAAAGCTGAAGTAGCTGGCGTTCAGATGAACCTCCTCCGCTACCTCCCGCAGGCCTAATGGAGTCTGGAGGTGGCTCTCCACATAACGCATGGCCTTCATCACCGGCTCGCCGATCCGTCCTTCGCCGCTTTCATGGAGCTCCAGCAGGGTTTTGTCCACCATTCTCTCCATAGCCTGCTGGCGGTGCCGGCTTTGGTCCAGCTTCAGAGCCTGCTTCACTGCTTCCAGCAGCTTGCGCTTTTCCAGAGGCTTCAGCAAATATTGGAACACCCCCAGCCGGATGGCATGATGGGCATATTCGAATACGGCATGGCCCGAAATAATAATTACCACGGGCCTGCAGCCCTTGGCCTGGGCATCCTCCACCAAAGCAAGTCCGGTTAGCTCCGGCATGCGGATATCGGTGATCAGGAGATGCACCTGCTCCTCCTCCAGCACCCGGGTAGCCTCAGCCGCACTGCCCGCGGTGATGACCCGGACCTCTCCGGACAATTCCGTCTCCAGCGTCTTTTTGACCCCATCCCTGGTTCTTGGCTCATCATCCACCACGAGCACAGTCTTCAGCAGATTCATAACTTCTCCCCTTCCCCCACTGGAATTTCAAACCGCACCACCGTGCCTGTTCCCGGTGTACTCTCCACGGACAAGGCCCCCGCCTGATCATGGTAATACAGCTCCAGCCTTCTCTTGACATTGCGGAGCCCCAATCCGGTTCCCTTCGTGGACACGGGAGTGCCTGAACGCATGGACAATAGCAAGCTCTCCAAGGCCCGTGCTTCCATTCCCGCCCCGTTATCCTCTACGATCACGGCAAGCCGCTGATCCCCCTGCCCTAGCTCCTCGACGGCGATACGGATGCTTCCACCCTCCACCTTGCCTTCTATGCCGTGGACAATGGCGTTCTCCACAAGAGGCTGGATAAGCAGCTTGGGGATCGGCGTAGCCCGGCAGGAATCCGGGCAATCCACGGACCAGAACAGCCGCAGGCCGAAGCGCATCCGCATAATTTGCAAATACCGCTCAATATGCTCCAGCTCATCGCCGATGGTGACCCATTCCTGCTTGCCGGAGCCGCCGATGACGTACCGGAATATATGGGACATGGCCACCACCAGATCCGCCAGCTCCTCCTCCCCTTTGTCGGAGAGCGACCAATAGAAGGCCTCCAGCGTGTTGTACAAAAAATGCGGGTTAATCTGCGCCTGCAGGGCCCGAAGCTCGGTCTGGCTTTGGAGCAGCTCCTTCTCGTAGACCAGCTTAATGAGCGCATTAATATTGTCCGCCATCTGGTTGTAAGTATGGTTCAGCTCCTGCAGCTCCATGGTCCGGGAGTGCTCCAGATT
>JAQSYT010000068.1 GCA_029256065.1 Paenibacillaceae bacterium | reverse complement strand
CCTGCACCTCCGTCGTCCCGTTATGGACAATCTCGACCTTAACATTGCTGTCTGCTTTATCCGCCCAATCCGGCTTGTACAAAGAGATTTTGGCTGTCCCTGCCTTTAGTCCGGGGTTCCAGGTGACGGCATTGTTAACGGTATCCGTGTACCTGGTGCTGGAATTGTTGTAGCCCTTCACAGTGGTACTGACCTTCCAGCTGCCTGAGGTTTTATAGCCGTTAGAGGTGTTGGTCGGGTCGCTGGTCACGACACCGTCAATGGAGAGGCTTCCGTCGTCAATGATGATGGTCTTGTACGGTAACGTTTCCTCAGCTGACACTGAAGCTGGCTTCATTATACCCCCACCGAATGGTGAAACGATTGCCACGATAAGGCAAGTAAAAAAAAGCTTTCTGAACATAATCCCATACCCTCCCTTTTCAATCGAATAGAAAGCAATTCCACATATTGTAAACGCTTTCTAAAATGATGATAGCTTGTCTGTAGTCCTTACATTTCTAGGATTTTAAGAATTTCTTATACGATCTTTTGCCATTGCCGCGCTGTCCGCAAAATTGAAAAAAAAGCTATACTCAGGTGCTGGTAAGCAACCGGGCATAGCTTTATATGAAATTAAGCTGCTTCTATACCGCTTTTGCCGTTCATTGCACCACTGCCTGGGGAGCGTACAATTTCACGGCGAATACCTCGTAGTACGGCGAGCCGTAAGCTGCTGTAAATTCAAACCGGATGCTGGTAACGCCCTGCACACCAACATGATGTTTATTTAACGAAAGATAATTCCCCTTGACCTTTATTCTCTGCTGGCTGCCGTCCGCGAGGGTCAGGATCACATCATAATCCTTAATCAGGGTTTCAATGGGATCGTCGAAGTGCTCCAGATCCAAGCGCGGATTGAGCACCAGATGGAGCTCCTCCACATTCCTGGGTGACGTCCAGGCAAGCTCCAGCCACTCCTGCCCCTCCGTCCGTTCAGATACCCATACATTGGGCAGCCCATAAGGCCGGGAATACCCATTGACCACATTGGCGGGCTCATACATGTTCTGAGCGGGAAGCAGATCCTTGAAGCATATATTCTTGCTCCACTTCTTCAGCTTGGCCGGCACCTCCGGTTGATACTGGAAGCTGACCGCCCCCGTAAGCTTATCATCATTGCAATACACAGCAAGCTGCTCTGTTCCCTCAAGCACGATATAAAGCTTATCGTCCGCTGGCTTGCAGCAATCCAAAGGCAGAGTGATCCACCCATCGAAGCCTGCCGCGATATCCAGACTGCTGCTCCTGAGCCTGCTGCCGGGAATATAGGTCTCCTTCCGGTCTCCACCGAAGAGCTGTACATCCAGGGTTTCCGCTGCTGCTCCCTGATTCCTGACCCTCACGCTTACGCTCTCCACGTGATCCGTATGAACAGGCAGCACCAAGCATAGAGCCTTATGCAAGGAAACGGCTTCAGCAGCCTCCGCATTGCTGTACGCCCGCTGAGACGAAGCCCGTACCGTTAACCCTTCTGCGAAGTAAGAGTCCAGTTCCTCCCTGCGCCCGGAGATTGTCTGTCCGTCCCTCAGCAGGGCCGCCTGCAGCGCCGCTGCATGATTTGCCGCCAAAGCAGACGGGGTCACACCATATTTCACACATAAAGCGGCAGCCGTTCCTGCCGCCTGCCCCATACAACCGCAGGTAGCCATCACCCGGGTGGACCCAAAGGCCACATGGGTGGCGCTTATATTCCGGCCTGCCATCATCAGATTGGGAACATTCGCTGAATACAAGCTTCTGAATGGGATATTGTACAGCCCGGGAACAAAATTCCACGCCGTAGCCGGTCCCTCATCATATATCCCCCTGGCAGCGTGCAGGTCCATGGCCCAGCCCCCTACAGCCACGGCATCCGGGAAATACGGCTTTTCCGTAAGATCCTTTTGCGACAGCATATAATCCCCGACAAAACGCCTTGACTCCCGTTTCCCGGCGATAGGAGACACATAATCCAGGATGACATTGTCCACATCATCAAATTCGCCGCTGTTCTTGATATAATCCCATATTCCGTAAACCAGCTTCCGCAGCTCCAGCGTGATATCCTCGTTGTCCCGCACCACATCCAGATGCCCGCCGAATTCCAGCCACCATAACCCGCCAATTCCATTAATTTTGCGGGGAATCGCTCGATAATTCAAGCCTCTGCGAATACTCTCGAAGAAATCCAGCTTGGTAATATCGTATGCAAACTCGGGCCTTCTGAACGGGACCTTGTAGCCCACATCACGGGTTTGAAAAAGAATCGTATCCCCCATAGTGTAGTGATCTGCGGTGTCCGGGGCCAAATCTTCGTCAAACTCGGACTTGGCCTCTCTCCCCCGCTTATAAAGAGCGCCTGCCTGGTATCCCACCACTCCATCGCCGGAGCAATCAATAAAATAAGGACTTTCAAACCGGAGCCTCCGTTCGGAGGCCAGCTGCAGACCTTCCACCCAACCAATCCTTCCGTTCTCCATCCCTGTTTCATACACGGATGTATTCAGGAAGAGGGAGATGTCCGGTTCCCCATACACCATATCCAACAAGACCGTATCCGAAACCGAGGCCATGATCTTTTTGTTATACAGCGGGTTGTAATGAAAAATCTTCAGCTTCAGCTCTTCGACCAATCCACCCTCACGGGCATAATAGGATGGACTGATTCCGTGATAAGCCGAGCCGTTGATATGAACCCTGACCTCGCTGCTGGCATTCCCGCCGAGAACAGGACGGTCGTTAATGAGGGTTACCTTCAATCCGTTCCGTGCGGCGGCAATGGCGGCGCATACTCCCGCAATTCCTCCGCCAATGACGGTCACATCCGATTTAATAAGCTCCATTGTGATAACCTCCATGAATAGATTTGTTATTCATGGTAACCTTTTTCCGGTCCGCTTTTTTACAGGATTTTATGAAAAACTCATAGATTCTTATCCGTTGCGGACAGGGCTACTTCAGTCCGTGGATTTTTTTACGGTATTGCTTGGGTGTCATTCCCGTATACTGCTTAAACAGCTTGCAGAAGTACCCTTCATTCACAATTCCCACTTCCTCGCATAATTCCATAATCGAGTAATCCCTGGCTTGCAGCAGCTCCAGCGACAGCTCAATCTTCCGGCGGTTAATATAATCCACTACTCCTTCCTTCATTGTTTTCTTGAACAGGCTGCTGAAATAGGTGGGGGCCAGGTTCACATGATCGGCAATGGCTTGAAGGCTCAGGCGCAGCTTCAGATTCTGCTCAATGAACCGCTTGGCTCTTGTAATCTCTGTGCGGTGAACAAGCTTGTTATCCTGCAGACATTCCATGATAAAGCCGCTGATGAACCTGAGCTGCTCCCGGAATGTCATAAATTGCAGCGGGAACTCTTCCTCATCAGACTCCATAACACTCCATGATTTCAATTTTGCAGAAATGCCTCGATAAAAATTCCGCAGCATAGGCGCCACTATGGACTTATGCATTTTATGATCCATGAAAAACCGGCTTATCTCTGCCATCTGTTCATCCAGCTCAGCCCTGGTGAGATCCCTGAACATCCAGTCAAGAAAATCCGCCAGCTTCTGCTGAAGGGCCTCCCGCCGGCCATTATGGTAGAGGATGCGGTGTGCTAAGGTTATGACCGTCTTATCTTCATGAAAATAGAAGTCCGCGCACACACCTGCCGCCTCCGTATAGGCTTGGCTAACCGACTCCCAGCCCCGGTGGGGACTGCCGAAGGCAACAGATACCTCTTGATTCAGGTATTGCTTCAAGTTCTGCACAATCTGGCGTCCCATCGTCTGGCAGATAAGCTCCGTATCCATTTCACTGCGGGTATGGTTCCAGGCAAGAAATCCGATAAAATGATCGTCGAGCAATTCGGAGGCCGCTCCCGCACCGAAACTAACCAGGGTTTCATCGATGATATTGGTAATCGCATATTTCAGAATACTCTGGTCTACTGCCGAATACTCGTTTCGAAAGCTGTCATAATGATTCATCTCTGCAATAAAGCAGCAATAATGA
This sequence comes from Paenibacillaceae bacterium, assembly GCA_029256065.1. Classification (GTDB taxonomy): domain Bacteria; phylum Bacillota; class Bacilli; order Paenibacillales; family NBRC-103111; genus Paenibacillus_AR. Next base: position 13,978 of record JAQSYT010000068.1, on the reverse strand, counting down.
GCCTCAAAAAATTGAAGCTGCATCCGTTTTCCGAAGTCCGCAGCCCGGTGGGCGGGAACCTCCCCCCTGACCAGCTCATTGAAGAACTGCTTGCGTACCCGGTACTTATTCTCCTGCACCGCCACATTCAGGGACAGCAGCTCGTCCTCCTTTCTTCTGGCTTCCTCCATGGAGGCGACCGCCTTATCCAAAGCCCGCTGCAGAGCTTCTTCCCGAAGGGGAACCTTGATGATGTATTCCATAATATTGGCCTGGATCGCCCGTTGGGCATATTCAAACGACGAGTATGCCGTCAGGAGAATGTAGCGGGTGTTGGGAAGCTTGGGCTTCAGCTCCTCAATCATGGATATTCCATCCAGCTGCGGCATGACGATATCCGACAGGATGATATCGGGCTTGAGTCTAAGCGCCTCCTCCATCCCCTTTATCCCGCTGTATGCCTTTCCCACCAGAAGAAACCGCTTATCCCTGCGGGCCAGCTCCTGGAAGAACAGCTCCAGCCTTTGCAGAATCAAATCCTCGTCGTCAACAATGAGGCAGGTGTAGGTTCTCATTCTTTATGCAGCTCCTTTGTTGGACTGGGCGGGAATAACGCACGGACTTTGGTTCCCTTGCCGGGGATACTGACAATATGCAGACCATACTGCTCCCCGTAATGCAATTTGATTCGCTCGTGAATGTTGTTCATCCCGATTCTTTTCCGCTTAGGCTCCGAACCGGCCGAATCGGGCACCAACAGATGCCCCAGCTTATCGCTTGTGATCCCTACACCCTGATCCTCCACCTCAATGACAGTGAATTCACCCTCGCCATAAGCACGAATGGCAATAGAACCCTCCAGCTGCCCGCCGCTATATCCGTGAAAAACACTATTCTCCACTAACGGCTGCAGCAGCATCCGGAATACTGGGAACGCCATAAGCCCTTCCTCAATCTGCTCGATCAATTGAAAGCTCCGGTTATACCGGATATTCTGGATGGCAATATAGTCGGATACATTCTGCAGCTCATAACGCAGCTCAACCTGCTCCGAGGCCTCCGATATTCCGTATTCCAATAAAGAGATTAGCGAGCCGATCACCACATCAACCTTATCCAGCTGTCCCAGACGGACGACATTGCTGATGGAGCCCAGCGTGTTATACAGGAAATGAGGGTTAATCTGCGATTGCAGGACCTGAATTTCCAGCTTTCTTCTGAGCTCGTTTTGCAGCTCTGAGCGCTGCATCAGCTCACCAATTTGCTGCAGCATCCTGTCAAATGCCCGGGAGAGCTCGCCAAACTCATCACTCCGTTTTATGGAAATGGTCACATTCAGATCGCCTTGCTCCACCCGGTTCATTTTGGCCTTCAGGTAATACAGCGGAATCCGGATATACTTGGCGATGAAGTAGGAGATGAGCAGGCTTAGCAATAAGCCGGCAAGCAAGAGCCCGAAGTAATACGTTTGCAATCTGGCCAGCGCCGCCTCCAAACGCGATTCATCATTAATCGAAATGATGAACCAATTGAATTTTTCTGTGGGCTGCTTCAGAATGGAAACCGGATTTCCTTCCTTGGTGCTGACCTGCATACTGGACCCGTTGGTGTCCAGAATTTGTTCCCCTGACGTTTCCCCAATGAAAAACATGTGGTTATCTACTTCCAGGGGCCCTCTATTTTCGGAGAAGCCGGCGATGATTTTGCCTGTTGAGGTGATAAGCGCCAGGTTCATTTGTTCTTGTTTATTAATCTTGAATAAGGTTTCCTCGATGGCATTCAGATCCAAGTCAACTGCCACTGCCAAGGGGACTGGAGTGCCGCTTAAATACCGGACCATGGTCACCGTCCAGCCGGAATATGCGGATTGATAAGGCTCGCTTACAAACGTGGCCCTTCTGTTTTTGTCCGCCGCCTCAAACAGAGGTTTCCGGTCAGGCAGCGCCTCGTCAAAGATACGGGTAGCCGTGCTTCCGCCGATAATGGACAGATCACTATTGATCAAATAAATGTTGTTTACATAATTGCTGTTCAGCTCATACAGCTGTCTGACCTGATCCCGGATCATATCCGTGTTGTTCAGATTGACCTGCACCGATGTTTGCAGCGAAAACAAAATCGTCTGGAAGGAGGAAAAGTTGACGGTTAAATATTGATCCACCTTATCGAGGATCTGCTTGAGATAATAGTCATCATTAGACCTTACTTCCATCTGGATATAACGGTAAGATAATTGGCTGATCAAGATGATGCAGCTTAAAACAAATGCAAAGCACATGAGAAATAATTTCATAGGCAGGCTTGTTCTTCTTCGCATCGGCTGTCTTCCCTTTATGCAGATTTCATTCAAGCATACCATAATCCAACAAAGAGAGGAGCAGCGCTTCGCTCCCCTCTTCCCTGTATTTACTTGATATAACCCAGTTCCTTCAGCTGTTGATCCACATTATCCTTATATTTCTGCAGGTCGAACTTGGTTTCCAGGGTTTTGATAAAGGTATCCCAGTTGGAGAGCGGTTCTTTGCCGCTCATGAACTTGACTAAGGATTCATTGATGAAGCGCACCCGTTCCACCGCTTTGGTATCGTTCGCATCAGCCGTCAAGGAAGCTCCGGGCAACGTAGGTGCTACATACTTCTGATTGTTCTCGAAGGCTTCTATGGTTTTCGGATTTTTGAAGCTGAAATATTCCGCGTCATCACCGCGCCGGGGGAATTTATAATGGTCCACCCAGGCGTATTTATCCTTCACTTCTTTAGACAATTCAGGGATTTTATTCTTCGCCTTGCCATCTACCAGATCCCAATGAATTCCCTTCACTCCGTATGCAAAATGGGGGTAGGCCTCTTTGTCCGTAAACAGATACTCCAGCATAGCCAGGATTCGGGTGATTTTCTCCTTGTTTGCCTTTACGGAAATCGCCCAGGTGTTGCTTTGGTATGTTTTTCTCTCCAGAATCTGATCCCCGTACGGCCCCTTCATGGGAGGAATAATGACCCATTCCGGAATTTCTCCGCCGACCTCCTTCATTTTCTGCTGGGCATCCGGCTCCATCCTGCGCGCATCTCTTACCATAACGCCGACCTTACCCTTAAACAGCTTCTGATCCAGCAGATCGGAGGTATTCATGGTTACCCAGTCGGGGTCCACCAGTTTGGCCTCCATCATCTTATTGATATAACTAAGCGCCTCTTTCATTTTCGGATCCGTGAATAGCATAACTGCCTTATTATCCTTGACATCAATAGCGCCCGGAGGATTTACACCGAACATCCACATCAAGGTGTCGAAGCCATAGGATGTGAGAGTCCCTTCCTTATTCATGCCGCCGACGAATCCGTAGGTATCGTTCTTGCCGTTGCCGTCAGGGTCCTTCTCTGTAAAGGCTTTCATTACCTCGAACAGCTCATCAGGTGTTGTCGGCACCTTCAAGTTCAGCTTCTTCAGCCAATCATTGCGGATATAGATGCTGTTGATCATCCCGTTTACATTGTCGTAGCCCGGAACGGCAATGGTTTTCCCCTTATACTTGGCCGCATCCCAGGAGCCGCTGCTAAAGCGCTTCTTCAATTCGGGGAATTGCTCCAGATAGGGAGTCAGGTCTGCCAGAATCCCCTGGTCGTAATATTGCGCCAGGTCCGTCCGGGTTTTCAGGAAGATCAAATCCGGAATATCCCCGCCGGCAATAAGCGTATTCAATTTGGTGGTCGCTTGTCCGGATTGCGGAATAATCATATCCAGATCGATATTCACCGCTTTCCCCAGCATTTGACGCTGAATATCCTCCTCCAGGGATGGAACCGGAGCCGACGCATTGAAGGTACCTTGATTGAACATCGTGATTTTCAACCTATTGGCGAACTTGTTGGCCTCGGCTTTAGGACTGCCCGAAGCAGCCGTTGCCGCTGCAGGATCAGCCTCATCCTTTCCGCCGCAGCCTGACACAACCGCTCCCATGCCGACTATTGCAGCCAGTACAGGAAATATAAACTTTTTACGTTGCATGCTGACCTCTCCTTTGTTTATATATTATCACACCGGAATGCTAAAGGTCCTCACAGCGCAGCTCGTGTGAAAGAACATTCCGGCGGTAAAGCCGCCGCCTTCCTTACCCTTTAATGGAGCCTACCAGTACACCCTTGGTAAAATGCTTTTGCAAAAACGGGTAGACGATGAGGATCGGTACCGTCGTCACCACAACAGCAGCCATCTGCAGGGCAATGGTGCTTACATGCTCTGAGCTTGCGCCCATATCCGCACTTTGCGCCTGGACGTTAAGCAGAATATTGCGCAGAATCACTTGAAGCGGCATCAATTTCGTATCATTGATATACACGATGGCATCGAAATAGCTGTTCCAATGTCCGACTGCATAGAACAAGGAAATGGTCGCTAATACGGGCATGGAGAGCGGCAGAATAATCTTCCACAGGGACTGAAGCTCGCTGGCTCCGTCCACCCTTGCCGACTCCTCAATTTCGGGAGGAAGCTGCTCGAAGAAGCCCTTGATAATCACCAGGTTAAATGCGCTGATCAAATTCGGGACGATAAGCACCCACGGGGTATTCAGCAATCCCATGGAGCGGATTACCAAGTACGAAGGAATGAGGCCTCCGCTGAACATCATGGTAAAGACGATGAACAACAGGAAGGGACTGCGTCCCGGCAAATATCTCTTGGATAGGGGATAAGCGGCAATCACCGTAAAAAGCATGTTGAGAGCTGTTCCCACAAGGGTACGAAACAGGGTAACCCTGTATGCCTGCCCAAGACCCTGGGAGAAGAGCACTTCTTTGTAGGCCGCGAATGTAACAGCCTCGGGGATAATCACAACCCCCCTTCTTAACACCTCCGCCTCCGAGGTAACGGAAACGGCAACCACATACAGGAAGGGAAACAAACAAAGCGCAGATAACAGTACCAGGATGCTATAAATAAAAACTTGTCCCACTTTTTCTCCAAATGTCTGATTTACCATAATCGATCACCTCACCAGATTTGCCCGTCGAATTTTTTGGCAAGCTTGTTGGACGCCAGTACCAACCCAAACCCGATCACGGCTTTAAACAAGCCAACTGCAGTCGCCAAGCCGATCCTTAACCGCTCCAATCCCTCCCGGTACACCCATGTATCGATGATGTCGATCTTCTCCTGGTTGAAGGTGTTGGAGAACATGAATATTTGGTCAAAGCCGGCATCCAGAATGTGGCTTAGCTTCAGAATCAGCATCAGCACGATGACGCCCCGGATGCCAGGCAGTGTAACATGCCACAGCTGTCTCCACTTGGAGGCCCCGTCCATACGGGCTGCTTCATACAGGCTGGGGTCGATTCCCGCCAAAGCAGCAAGGTATAAGATGGCTCCCCAGCCGATGTCCTTCCAGACCTCGGACATGATGATCACCGGTCTGCCCCAGGAGGGCTCGGTCAGGAACGAGATGGGATTGAAGCCGTTTTCCTTTAACAGCATATTGACCAGGCCGTCACCCGGAGACAGCAGGGAAACCATTAAGCCGTACACAATGACCCAGGAGAGGAAATGGGGCAAGTAGGTGATGGTTTGCACGATTCGCTTGAACCATTGCTTCGGCACTTCATTCAGGAGTAGGGCCAACAGGATGGGAGCGGAAAACCCGATTAGCAGCTTATACAGCGAGATGATGATTGTATTGCCCATAATGTCCCAGAAGTACACTCCATTGATGAAATCCTTGAAATTACTAAGCCCTGCCCAAGGGCTGTCCCACAGTCCCAGCACCATATTGTAGTTTTTGAACGCAATCACGATTCCGGCCATGGGGATATACTTGAAGATGACAAAGTAGATCAGCGCGGGAAATAATAAAAGATACATGGTTTTATACCTGCGGATTGTCTTTATCCTGGATCTCAGGCTGGCGGGTAGAATGCCGGAGCCTGGTCCTGCTGCCAATTTCGTCTGCATATCATCACTGCTCCTTATTTTTCTATATCTTAGCATGCAGGCAGAGGTCCATATTTCTTAGATCTTTAGAATTTCTTATAAAATCTTAAGCCGGCAATCGCACGGAGCCGGCCCTGCCGCGCATCCTGACACCCACATGATGGATAGAAGCGGCTCCCCGGATGGACAAAAAAGCCTGCCGTTTCCGGCAGGCTCCTTGCAGCCATATTTACTTCTTCATCTTCTGGTACCATTCGTTGGCTTCCTTGGTGATGTCGTCTCCGCCCAGGCTTTTCCATTCCTTCACGAAATTATCGAACTCATCGATGGATTTCTTGCCGTAGATCATGCCGATGAAGGTGTCGCCCTCCAGCTTGGCGAGAATTCCGCCCTTGGCCTGCATAGCCGGAGTGTTGGCGCCGGTGAAGGCCTGCGCCACATAGATTCCCGCTTTCCAGCCGTCATCCACAATTTCGGAGGCTTTGATCACATCCTTGTTGCTGGTGGCCGCCCGCTTCTCCGAAGGTGTGACGGGGGGCTCGCCTCTGCTCAGCCTGGCGTTGGTTTTCAGCCCCACGAACGGGTCCTTGGGCTCGATCAGAAGATACTTGGCCGGCCCCACCTTGCCGCCGGGAATATCCTTATCCTCTACGGAGCGGGTGCCGTCCGCCTTGAGGGTGAAGTCATAGTCCTTATACCAGCCGTTGACGAATTCGCTGCCTTCCTTGGCGTTCACCGCCTCGAAAATCCGGTTCAAATACAGAAACAGCGCATCCGCATGCTTAAAGTCCTTCTTCACAAGCATCCCGCCACGGAGATAGGTGGTGTCCCGTGCCGCAACCTTGCCGTTCTGGGTGGGCAGCGGATAAGGCTTCATGGTGGCCCCCGGCACATTCTTCTGGAGGTCCGGCACAGGCCAGGTGCCCATCCAATAAGGGGCGGCCACAATGCCTATGCGGCCCTGGGCAATCAGCTCCGCCAGCTTATTCTCGTCATGCAGCCCGGCTTCCTTGGAGATGAAGCCCTTGGTGTACCATTCCTTCAGCTTGGTTATGCCGGCCTTCATCTCCGGCACCGTGGAGCCATGGATCAGCTTGTCATTCTGCACATTCCACTGGTACGGCACCGTGCCGAAAGCCCCGAATACCCAGGAGGTTTCCCCCAGCCAGCTTGTGAAGGGATTGGGGTAGGAGCCGCCGGAGCCGAAGCTGACCCCCAGCGGAATCACATTGTCATTGCCCCCCGGCTTTTTGTCCAAAATGGTCTGCATGAGGGCTTCCAGCTCGGCGAAGGTCTTGGGCGCGCTCACCCCAAGCTTATCCAGCCAGTCCTGGCGGATCCAGAGGACAGAGTTGTCATTGCCGGCATTGGCGAAGTTGGGCAGGGCCATTTTTTTGCTGCCATAGGTCACCTGGCTCCAGTTCATCGGATTGGAGTTGTAGATTTCCTTCACCTTAGGGGAGGCATACGCTTCAAAATCGGCGGTGATATCCCGGTATTTGCCCGATTGGATCAGCTCATCCAGCAGGGTCATATCCTGCGTGGTAATCACATCCGGCAGGGACTCGTTGGCAGTGAGCATCAGGCGCAGCTTGGTATTGAACTGGTCGCCGGGCACCTGCCACAGATGCTTGATATCAATGCCCAACTGGTCATGGGCCCACTTGGTGTGGACATTGCTCTCCATGGTCTCCCCGTTTTTGAATTTAATCGTGGAATCCGTAGCCTTGACTGTGGTGATGGTTACCGGCGGATCGAACTTGTACGTGCCGTTCCGTATAGCCTCCGCCGATTCATTTTTGGCTGCCGCTGTGGCAGCTGCCGAACCTGCGGGCTCCGCTGTACCGCTGCCGCTATCCTTGCTGTCCGCACATCCCGCCGCCGTGGAGAGGGCGATTGCCGCTGCCAGCACCATACATGCCCATTTTTTGATCATATGTTTTTCCAACCTCCCTTTCGGACTGTAATCCGTTTGCAATTCTTATCTTATTACAGCGCTTACAGGCCGGTAAGAGAGAAAGTTTTAAGATCGCCTGTCAAATTATTAAGGTCCCCACGTCCGTTACAAGCCAACACGGTCCCGGTATTCCTGCGGTGTAACCCCATAATGCTGCTTGAACAGCTTGCTGAAATAAGGGGGATTCTGGAAGCCCAAACGGCTGGCCAGCTCATAAATTTTGATATCCGTGGTATGCAGGAGCATTCCGGCCTTCTCCATCCGGTAACGGATAATAAAGTCGCTGATATTCTCCTTCATCTCCTGCTTATATACTGTCGACAGATAAACCGGATGCAGCCCCACATGGTCGGCAATGGTCTGCAGCGAAACATCCCCGGCAAGCTTGGCCTCGATAAACCGGTGGATCTTGGCGATAAGCTGGCCCTTGCTGTCCTTGAAATCCCGCAGGCTGGAAGCCTCCATATTCGCCAAAGCATCCAGCGCCCACCTGCGCACCCGTTCAGGCCGCCTGAACAGCCTCGGGTCCGCCGTCAGCCCCGCCTCCCAGCCGGACAGCTCCAGGAGCGTCTTCCCCTGAAGATGGGCCAAATACAGGAACGCATTGGCCAGCGTGTAGACAATCTCCATCAAGTGCTCCTCTGAATCCAGCATCCTGTCGTCCAGCTCTCCGAACACCCGGTCCAGTTTTTGCCGGGCATCGTCATAACGGCCCGCCTCCAGCAGCTGCTGGAAGCCCGGGGGACTGTGCAGGGCATTCAGGGATTTGGACTGGCTGCGCAGCTCACCCGCCCGCAGCAGATGGCCCTCCCCGCTCCGGGGCACCTTGCGGAACTCATTCAACCCCGCCCGGTACTGGTCCGCCAGCTCCTCCGGCAGCCGGAAGCCGCGACTGGCCCACACGGAAACCTGGCCCTTGAGAAAATCCGGCACCTTCGCCTGCAGCTCCCGGGCGGCCGTCTCGGCCACAGCCGCCTCCGCACCGGAGGAGGGAGCCTCCATCCCCTTGGCTTGGACAACAAACACCAGGTAATCATGGGTGTCCTTGCAGGACCAGACATCATAATCCGCTTCCAGCAGCTCCAAGGCGATATTCTGGACCGCATATTCGTATAAATCCAGATCCCTGTCCCCCGATTGGCGGAACAGCCCTTCCAGACGCACCAGCACCATGAAACAAGGGGCACTAAGCTGAAAGGGCAGACTGTATTCCTCCATCCGCGACTTAAGCTCCGGGGCAGGCAAAACCATGCCTGACAGCAGGTCCTTCAGCAGGCTGGAGCGGAGCATGGGCAAATGGATGTCCAGGGTCCGCTTTGTTTTCTCCATGGACCCCTTTTCTACCGCCTCCCAGCGGATGGTCTCCACAAGCTCCCCCACCTGGGCCAGCAGCTCCTCATCCCGGACCGGCTTCAGCAGATAGCTGGAAATGCCGGTTTGGATGGCCTGCCGGGCATACTCGAATTCACCGTAGCCGGTCAAGAGAACACACCGGGTCCGGGGATAGTGCTCCCGGATATAGCGGCACAGCTCCAGACCGTCCATGCCGGGCATACGGATGTCAGTGACTACGATATCCACCTCCGTCCGCTTCAGCACCTCCACGGCGGCAAGCCCGTTGTCGGCTTGATGCACCGCCCCGATGCCGGCTCCGGCCCAATCATTGTGCACCAGGCTTTTCAGAATCACCGGCTCATCATCCACCAGCAGCAATTGTATCATGGCGCTCCCCCTCTTCATCATGCTTCCACCGCAGAGCAACCCTCAGGCCGCCCAGCGCCTCCGACTTATCCAAGACGATGCCCGCTCCGGGCCCGAAGCGGGAGTATAGCCGCTGATGCACGTTCCACAAGCCGCAGCCTGTGCCTGCCTCCATGGGCAGCTCCAGGCTTCGGATAAGCTCCAGCAGTGCCTCTTGCTCCAGCCCTGACCCGCTGTCCTCCACAAACAGCAGGTTCCATTCCGCCTCCCGGAACCCGGAAATCCGGATGGTGCCCCTTCCGGGCTTAGGCTCAATCCCGTGCTCAATGGCGTTTTCCACTACCGGCTGGAGAATCAGGCGCATAATCGGCTCCGTCAGCATGCCGGGAGGTACCTCGATTCGGTAATCCAGCCGCTCCAGACGCAGCGAATAGATATTCAGGTAGTGGTTCACCAGTTCCAGCTCCTCCTTCAGAAGGGGAAGCTGGTTTTCCACACGGGTGGTGTAGCGGTAATAATCTGCCAGATGGTAGGCCATCCGCTTGATGGTGTCCGTCTCCCCCGCCTTGGCGCAAGCGGCAATGAAGGAGAGGCTGTTATACAGAAAGTGGGGATTGATCTGGGACTGGAGCTGCTTGAGGGTAGCCAGCCGGGAGCGGTTCTGCTCCTCGTACACATGATGGATCAGATGCTGGATTTCCGTACCCAGGTCATTAAAGCGCAGCATCATATAGTCAAATTCATTATGGTATTTTTTGCGGATGCGGAAGGAGTAGTTGCCTCCCTCATACTGCTTCAGCCCCTTCACAATAGCGGTGATCGGCTTTTGTACATGGAGATACAGGAGGTACGCTACAGCAAGGGCCAACCCGATCAGCACAGACAGACTGAAGTAAAACAAATTCCGGGCTTTGATAATAGGCGCATGAATGACGTTTAACGGCACGTAGTGGAATAAATAGGCATCCAAGGAAGGAAGCTGCACATAGCTCAGATAGGCTTTCCGCTTATCCATCTCCGTATTCCGGTGGCCGGAATCCCCCAGCTCCTCCTGAAGAAGCCCTCTTCCCATATCCGCGAACATGGCGTCTCCGGCGGCAGTGCCGGCAACGGCGGCTCCGCTTTTGGTCAGCAGAAAGGATTGCCCTGCGGCCTCCGACTGGTATTGCTGGAGCATTCTGCGGATATTATCCAGCCCGAACCGGACCTCATACACGGCGCTTGCCGTTTGCGGCATGCTCTTGGAGAAATAAGGGTCCCAGATGAACAGCTGATAAAACGGCTCCTCCGGAGGACTGGCTTGGCGGAAAGCCCATTTGCCGTTTTCGGAGCGGTCCAGCAGTTCCTGATCATAGCTGTCCCCCGGATTCGTAGAAACCCGGTGTCCCACCGCAGGCCAATAGATGGACAGATGGTTGGACCAACTGCTGGAGAAGCTTTGCATGTACAGCTTTTCCTTCACCTGGCGTTCGGTGTTGATCATGGCGTAATAATCACCGCGCAGCATGCTGGTTTGCAGCTCCAGCACCGATGAATCCCGGACCAGCACACTGGAGGATAAGGACAGCCGCTCCGCATTGGCTTCAATCTGCTGCTTCAAAAACTGCAGCTGGCTGGTATTCTGCGCCGTAATCTGGGCATCAATGACCCGCAGGCTGGTCCTGTTGAAGTAAGCGAACAGAATCACCACAGGCACCAGCAGCATCAGCATCACAATATTCATTTTGACAAAAATAGGCCGGTTTCTCCGCATCCCGCTTCCCTCCCGCAATAAAGCCCGCGTCTTAAGATAGTGACATTGACCTTAAAACCTTGTTCTATACATGGTTTCCCGGCGCACCTACAATGGGAACTACAGAGGAACCCACAAGGAGGAGCCGGAATGAAGAAAACCGATACTGCACCATTATACGTGGTTGGAAACGTTTTAAAAAGGAAAAATATTGCGCGCCTTTATAAAAATTGGAGATTTCATGTGATGCTGCTCCCCGCTGTGCTCACTGCCCTGATCTTCAGCTATGCGCCCATGCCCGGCATTGTGATGGCGTTCCAAAACTTCAAGCCCTGGTTGGGTATCCAAGGCTCGGACTGGGTGGGGCTGGATAACTTCAGGCTGATCTTCACCATGAAGGATTCGGTGCAGGTCATCTGGAACACCTTGTCCATTTCCGTCCTCAAAATCTTTTTCGGCCTCACGGTGCCTGTCACCTTCGCCCTGCTGCTCAATGAGGTGCGCGCCATGAAGCTGAAACGCTCCATCCAGACCATGGTCTATCTGCCTCACTTTATGTCCTGGGTCATTCTGGGCGGAATTCTCCTGGATCTGCTCTCCCTGGACGGGCTGGTCAACCGTGCGCTGACCTTCCTCCGTCTGGAGCCCATCCTGTTCCTGGGAGACGGCTTTTGGTTCCGGGTAACGGTTATTGTCAGCGACCAGTGGAAGGAGTTCGGCTTTTCCGCTATCGTCTTTCTGGCTGCTCTGGCGGGGATCAATCCCGATCTGTACGAGGCCTCGGAAATCGACGGCGCCGGCAGATGGAAGCAGACGCTCCACATTACCCTGCCTTCTCTGCTCCCCATTATGAGCGTGGTGTTCACTCTGTCCCTGGGCAATATCCTGAACGCCAACTTCGACCAGATTTATAACCTGATCAACCCGCTGGTGCTCCAGCAGGGGGATATTATCGACACCTATGTCTTCCGCAACTTCCAGGGCGGCCAATACAGTCTGGCGGCGGCAGTGGGCCTGTTCAAATCGGTGGTCGGCTTCATCCTCATCAGCGGCGGCTATTACTGCGCCTACAAATGGACGGATTACCGGGTATTTTAGGATTAAAAAGATAAGGAGGCAGGCAACCGTGTATTATAAAAACTCCACCTATAAGGTGTTTTACGCATTCAATATATTTCTCTTGCTGCTGGCATCCGTGCTCTGCATTTTGCCGATCCTGCATATCTTCGCCGTTTCCCTAAGCGGCAAGTCCGCTGCCGAGGGCAATCTGGTGAGCTTTATCCCCATCGGCTTCAACCTGGACAGCTACACAGAAACGCTGAAGAACGGGAACTTCCTGGGGGCCATCCGCATTTCCATGCTCCGGGCTTTGATCGGCACGGGGTTATCCATGCTGGTGACAGTGCTGACTGCTTTTCCGCTCTCCCGCAACAGCAGGGAATTCGCTCCGCGCAACAGATATGTCTGGTTTTTCCTGATTATCATGATCTTCCATGCGGGGCTGATTCCCAGCTATCTGCTGATTCAGAAAATCCACCTGATCGGCTCCTTCTGGGTCTACATTCTTCCTCATCTGCTCAGTGTCTGGAATGTCATTCTGATGATGAATTTCTTCCGGACCATTCCCAAGGAGCTGGATGAAGCGGCCATTGTGGACGGCGCCTCCTCCTTCCGGATTCTGGGCTCAGTATACCTGCCGATTTCCATGCCTGCCATCGCCACCATATCCTTGTTCTCTATGGTGGGGCACTGGAACAACTGGTTCGACGGTATGCTCTACATGCGCTCACCGGAGCAATGGCCCCTGGCCACCCTGCTTCAAACCATCGTCGTTGCACTGGATCTGAGCAAAGCCGGCATCAATTATGAGGATCTGCAGCAGCTCTCCAACCGGAGCCTGAAGGCCGCCCAAATCTTCATCGCCATGCTGCCCATCCTGGCTGTATACCCGTTTTTACAGCGCTATTTCGTGAAAGGCATGGTACTGGGGGCCGTCAAGGAATAAGGAGATTAGGCATCGGCAAAAAAGCCCAAAGGCAGGAACGCTTTCCGGTTCCGGCGCTTTGGGCTTTATGTATTTAACCTTTCGGCCAACAACGAAAACAGATGATATTTCCGTCCGGGTCTCTGAAATGCACAGATTTTGTCCTCAACTCTTCAAAAGTATGGATAAAAACCGAACTTTGCAGCCTACAGATGAAAAGGCTTACTTGAACCCTTGACAGTACCAAAAACCGGGCACTACAATGAGACTGATTTTCACTGAAATGTCAGCCTATGGAGTCGTCGTAATACAGACCCCGGCAGCTGCTATCACTGCAATTCATCTACTATAGGGGGAACAAACATGAACCGTGTGTGCAAGCAGGTATTATCCGCCGTGTTAGGCATGGCTTTGATTCTGAATCTGGCCGGCTGCGGCGGCAGCTCCGGCGGCTCCGCATCTACTCCGTCCATTGCCGCTACCGCTGCCGCGTCCGCAGCAGCAGTCTTACCATCCGCTTCTCCATCAGCCAAACCAAGCACTGCACCTGCCGTTAAGGCTAAGCTGAAGGTCGGCGCCTTAAAAGGTCCAACAGGGATGGGCATGGCCCAGCTGATGGAGCAGGATGCCCTGGGAACCGCCTCGGCAGACTATGATTTTACCCTGTTGGACAGCCCTGATGATCTGACTGCCAAAATTATCA
>JAQSYT010000448.1 GCA_029256065.1 Paenibacillaceae bacterium | reverse complement strand
CAGCAGCTGCAGAAATATCTTTCCCTTAAGGGAGCGGACTGGTTTCCGCTTATCGGCCTGCGTCTGTTGGAGAAGCTGGCTGAGCTGCACCGCAGAGGCTATTTATTCGGGGATTTGAAGAAGGAAAATGTGCTGGTGTCAGGTTACGGCACGGTGGAGCTGGTGGACTTTGGGGGAGTCACCCCCTTAGGCAAGGCGGTCAAGCAGTTTACGGAAATCTATGACCGCTGTTACTGGAATGCGGGGGACAGGACAGCGGATACGGCTTACGATCTGTTTTCCTTCGCTATTCTCTGCATCCATGTTTGCGGAGGTCCCAAGGCAGCCTTTTCCCGGGAAATATTGCCCCAGAACCGCAGTATTGAAGAGCTTCTGGATCAAGCCACGGCAGATCCCGGATGTGCGGAGTTTCTTCCATTTTTGAGAAAAGCTCTGCGCGGCAGCTATGCCGGCTCCGGCGAGGCCTTGGAGGAATGGCGCAGGCTGGTCCGCAACGGCCGAGGTGCAAAGAACAGTAAGGCCGGGAGCATGGCGGGCAAGGATACATGGATCAAGGTGGGCTTTGCCGCGTCTCTGTTGCTTTTTGCCGCCACGGTTTGGTATTATTGGTAAGCATCGCTGATTAGCGGAGGCAAGGCGAACTTCTTTCTGTAGGCGAAAGGATCATTCTCCATGGATGTAACAGGCGAGTTACTGCAGACCATTGAAACATATAAGCTCTTCGAGCCGGGGGACCGGATCGTGGTGGCGGCTTCGGGCGGACCCGACTCCACTGCGCTTCTGCATCTCCTTTTTTTGCTTTCCGGCAGCGGGGGGTGGCAGCTTGCGGTGGCCCATGCCAATCACGGCTTCCGCCCGTCGGAATCCGCCATGGAAGCGGAGTTTGTCCGACGGCAGGCAGAGAGGCTGGGGCTTCCTTTATTTTACCGGGAGCTGGATGTGCCCGGTTACCTCCAGCGGCATGGAGGCAATCCCCAGGAAGCAGCGCGCCGGCTGCGCTATGATTTTCTGGAGGAGGCAGCCAGGGACTGGCAGGCAGAGAAAATCGCATTGGCTCACCATGCCGATGACCAGGCAGAAACGGTTCTGATGCGGATTCTCCGGGGGACGGGAATCTCCGGCTTGGGGGGGATGTCTTTTGTGCAGGATCGTGGTGGACTGAAACTGGTGCGGCCACTTCTCCGTATGCAGAAGAACCGGCTCCTCCGGGAGCTGGAGCGGCTGAATGAGGACTACATGACGGATTCCAGTAATGCCCGCACCAAATACACCCGCAACCGCATCCGGTTGGAAACGCTCCCGTTTCTCTCGCAGCATAATCCCTCCGTGGTCCAGGCCTTGAACAGACTGGCTCACGTGGCAGCCGCGGATGATGATTTTCTGGAGGGGGAGGCAAGACGGAAGGTTGCCCAGATGGCCCGTGAAGGGCCTGGGGAAGTCCGTTTTTCCGGGCAGGCCTTCAGTGGTCTCCATGTTGCTTTACAAAGGCGTTTCATTAAACTAATATTAAATTATCTCTTTGGTACCACGGAAAATCTTGATTTCGCTGCGGTGGAGCAGATCCGCTGGGGACTTCTGGAGGAAGGGGCTCCCAATCGGCGCATGACGGTCTCCGGAAGGGTCTATCTGGACCGGGAATACGATGCGGTCCGGCTGGGAAAATCGCCGGCTTCCGATGGCCCGCGGGACTATGTTTACCCGTTGGATGCGGCGCCGGGACAGATTGCCTTGGCGGAACCGGGAGGACGGCTGGAAATGGCCATTGGACCGGCAGAGAATATGGCAGCGGAAGCGGCCTATTCCTGTGAAGCCCGGTTTGATGCGGAGGAGCTGGTCTTTCCTCTGCAGCTGCGCAACCGCAGGCCGGGGGACCGAATGCAAGTCGATGGTTTAAACGGCTCCAAAAAAGTTAAAGATATCTTCATTGATGACAAGGTGCCCCGTTCCCGCCGCGAGCACACGCCGGTGGTAACGGACGCCGGCGGAGCCATTATTTGGATACCGGGAATCCGCCGCGCCGGGGCTGCCAAGGTGACGAATCAGACCAAACAAATTTTCCGTATCCGCTACAGTCCGCCCCCGGATGGGTAAAAAAGCATTTGATTGTACGAATTTCCGGTTTTCCAGCTTTCACTCCTACTCATAAGGAGTGTGGATTGAAATATAGTATAACGTAGGAGGGCCAACTTTGCGCAACGACATTGAAGACGTATTGTACACCGAAGAAGAAATTCAGGCCAAGGTAAAAGAGCTGGGGGAAATCATCAGCAAGGAATATGAGGGACGGAATCCGATTCTGGTCTGTGTGCTGAAGGGTGCCTTTATTTTTATGGCGGACCTGTTCAAGAACATCACCATCCATTGCGAAGTGGACTTTATGGCAGTATCCAGCTATGGGGCATCCACCAAGTCCTCTGGCGTGGTTAAGATTATTAAGGATTTGGATGTGCCGGTGGAGGGCAGGAATGTGGTCATCGTCGAGGACATTATCGACAGCGGCTTGACCTTGTCCTACCTGATTGATGTACTGGAGCGCCGCAATGCCAATTCCATCTCCGTGGTTGCTCTCTTCGACAAGCCGGGACGCCGCACGGTGGACCTGGAGCCGGACTGGAAGGGCTTCACCATCCCCGACGCTTTTGTAGTGGGATACGGGCTGGATTATGCGGAAAAATACCGCAATCTTCCTTTTGTAGGCATCCTCAAACCCGAGATTTACACGACCTGATTGCATCCTCCCGAGACCCCTTGGGTTCGGTTGTGATAGAAAGTCTTGCTGTGGTAAAATAAAACAAGTGTGCCGCATGAGAGGAGGTAGGGGATGAATCGGATCCTCCGCAATACAGGATTTTATTTACTAATCTTTTTGGTTGTGATCGGGATCGTCCGCTTTATCAGCTCGCAGAATGAATTGGAGCAGACCATTCACTACAGTCAGTTCCGTCAGCAGCTGGAAGATACGGCGAAGCCCAATGCAACAGGCAATAAAATCAAGTCGATTACGATGAAGCCGGATGGCATCACGTATCTGATCAGGGGTCAGTATGATGACGGCAAACAGTTCAAGACCCGCGCTCCCTTAAGCGACCGTGTTATTGAGCTGGTGGAGCAAAGCGGCATTGACGAAGAGCATTTGAAGATGGAAGGCGACAGCATCTGGATTTCCTTTCTGACCTCCATCATTCCGTTCGTCATCATCTTCATTCTTTTCTTCTTCCTGATGAATCAAGCCCAGGGTGGCGGCGGCAAGGTCATGAACTTCGGCAAGAGCCGGGCACGCCTATATAATGAAGAGAAGAAGAAGGTTACGTTCGAGGATGTGGCCGGGGCGGACGAAGAAAAGCAGGAGCTTGTCGAGGTCGTCGAATTCCTGAAGGACCCCCGTAAGTTTGCTGCTGTGGGTGCCCGAATTCCGAAGGGTGTGCTTTTGGTAGGCCCTCCGGGTACAGGTAAAACCTTGCTTGCCAGAGCGGTTGCCGGTGAGGCAGGCGTTCCCTTCTTCAGCATCAGCGGTTCGGATTTCGTGGAAATGTTCGTCGGTGTCGGCGCATCCCGTGTCCGTGACCTGTTCGAGAATGCCAAGAAGAACGCACCTTGTATTATCTTTATCGATGAAATTGACGCTGTTGGACGCCAGCGGGGCGCAGGCCTGGGCGGCGGACACGACGAGCGCGAGCAAACCTTGAATCAGCTGCTGGTGGAAATGGACGGCTTCGGCGCCAATGAAGGC
>JAQSYT010000447.1 GCA_029256065.1 Paenibacillaceae bacterium | reverse complement strand
CTCACCGCCTTTACACAGTATTAATCTGTTCACCGCTGCACGGGAAAACCCAAGCCTCCGGCTGGAAGCCCTATTACCAGCATATGCGCTGCCGGCCTGTATTATTTGAGGGAGGCAGGGTGGTTTTTGGGCAAAACAAAAGACCGTTGCGCATCTGCAACGGTCTTGTCAGCAGGATAGGCCTGCCGGCTGCTCCTGATCACTGGTGAGAGCGGGGGCGGTCTGGAGATGCTCCAGATCGGTGATATGAAGGGCGCCGGCGATCCGTTCCCCTTCCATGACCAGCACCGGATCCCTGCGCAGAACCCTGTGGCGGCTTTCCGCATGCTGAAGCACCTCTTCCGGCTTATCCTGAAGATCGGCCACCAGGGAAGGGGCGGACATCATGCTGTGGACAGGCTGGCGGAGCAGGTAGCCCATATTGCGGCTGCTTGTCAGTAAGTGAAAGAAGCGGTTATAGACGATAAGTCCGGCGGGGCGGCCCACACGGTCGACGACGGCAATGCAGCCGGCGTCCGGATAGCGAAACATCAGGGCTTCAGCCTGGGAGCAGGGCTCAGACAGCTCCATTTGGGGAATGGGGCGGAGAATACCGTTCAAGTTGCTGTTGTTGTATCCCATTGTGACCATCTCCTTCGAGAATAGCATACTGTGGTTCTGCTTCCATTGTAGCCTCTGTCCGTTAAAACATAAGCTTGGAATGGTCATGGCAGTGTAAAGTTTCCTGTGGGAGGGGGAGGTGCTGGGGGTTGGCAGTGGATCTGAATACGGAGCAGAGGGTGCGAATACGAAACAAAGGATGCGGAAATGTAAGCGCCAATAAATGTATGCTATTTAGCCGATTTAAGATTTTTGACTTGTTTAGCGTACATAAAATGTATGCTATCCGCTTATTTTAGGGCTCCGAGAGCTATTTTGAAGGAAATAGCGATCAAAGCATGTATGCTATTTTGGTTAAAATCACACTTTTCTACGGATAGCATACTTTTGATGAGCGCTATCATCGGTGGGGGAGCGGATACCAGTTGCGCGTTTCCAGCCTCATCCGCTATAATGCAGCTCCCGGAGGGACCGCGGTTTCGGCTGGCCTCTTTTTTTGGTATGATAGGATAAGCAAGCAAGAACTGTACTTTTCCGGACGCGGGCATCTGGCCCGCACCCAATCCGCCAGAATGAGGTGTTCTCAAATCTATGTCCAAATTGATCATCATAGACGGCAACAGTATTGCCAGCCGCGCCTTCTACGCGCTGCCCCTGCTTTCCAACTCCCAAGGCCTGCACACCAATGCGGTCTTCGGCTTTACCACCATGCTGCTGAAGCTGCTGGAGGACCAAAAGCCCACGCACTTCCTGGTGGCCTTCGATGCCGGGAAGGTGACCTTCCGGCATAAGGACTATGCGGAGTACAAGGGCGGACGGCTCAAAACCCCGCCGGAGCTCTCAGAGCAATTCCCGCTGATCCGGGATATGCTGGAAGCCTTCGGCATCCGCAAATTTGAGCTGGAGGGTTATGAGGCCGACGACATTATCGGTACCCTGACCCTAGCCGCCGCAGAAGTGCCCGGCATGGAGGTTATGGTGGTCACCGGTGACAAGGATATGCTGCAGCTGGCCACCGATCAGGTAACCATCGCCCTGACCCGCAAGGGCATCAGCGAGATGGAGCTGTACGGACCGGATGAAATCAAAGAGAAATACGGCTTGACGCCCAAGCAGATCATCGATCTGAAGGGGCTGATGGGAGACTCCTCCGATAATATACCGGGGATTCCGGGCGTCGGTGAAAAAACCGCCCTGAAATTCCTCCACCAATACGGCAGTGTGGAAGAGGTGCTGTCCCACGCTGACGAGCTTACCGGCAAGATGAAGGAGAAGGTCAAGGAGAATGCGGACAGCGCGCGTATGAGCAAGGAGCTGGCCACTATTTACCGCGAGGTGCCCATGGACCTGGACTGGGACGTTATGGGCTATACGGGCAGCGATGCAACCACATTGGCAGCGGCCTTCCGTAAGCTGGAGTTTAAATCCCTTCTCGAGAAGCTGGATCTTTCGGGCACGCCCCAACCGGAGGCTTCCGGGGAAGGTGCCGTGGCTGCAGAGCTGAAGGCCACTGTTCTTTCCGCAGAAACGCTGGGTGAGCTGAAGGATGTGCTGAACGGCATTTCCGCTGTCCATGTGGAGGTGTATGGGGACAACCCCCACCTGGCATCCGTTGTAGGTGTAGCTTTCTACCATAAGGATGGCTTCGGCTTCTATGCGCCGTTTGCTGTTCTGCAATCCAGTGAAGCCGGTTTTCTGCGCACCTGGCTGGCTGATCCCGCCAAGGAAAAGAGCATCTTCGATCTGCACCGGGCGGAGCTGGCCCTCCATTGGGCGGGCATTCCCGCAGCTGGTTTTACCTTTGATGTACATCTGGCTGCCTATCTCCTTGACCCTACAGAATCCACGCTGACCCTTCATGCGCTGGCGGCCAAGTACGGCCAACCCTCAATCCAGGAGGATGAGCAGGTATTCGGCAAAGGGGCCAAATACCATCTGCCGGAAGAGGACAAGGTGGCTGCCCATCTCTGCCGCAAGGCGGCGGCTGTCCACGGATTGGCCGGCAGACTCCAGGCCGAGCTGAAGCGACTGGAGATGAACAAGCTGTATTATGAGCTGGAGCATCCCCTCTCCGGCGTGCTGGCCGGCATGGAGAAGCAGGGCATCCGCACCGATGCGGATAATTTGAAGGAGCTGGGAGCGGAATTCAGCACTCAGCTGCAAGGGCTCATCGAACGCGTGTATGAGCTGGCAGGCGGTCCCTTCAACCTCAATTCCCCCAAGCAGCTGGGAGAGGTGCTGTTTGAGCGGCTGGGCTTGTCCACCGCAGGTGTGAAGAAGAACAAAACCGGCTTCTCCACCGATGCAGATGTATTAGAGAAGCTCAGCTCCAAGCATGATGTGGTCCGTTACATTCTGGAATACCGCACCTTGGCCAAGCTCCAATCCACCTATGTGGAGGGGCTCTTGAAGGAGATTCGACCCGAGACGGGCAAAATTCATACCTACTTCCGGCAAACCATCGCGGCTACGGGACGACTGTCCAGCCAGTTCCCCAACCTGCAGAATATTCCCATCCGTTTGGAGGAGGGGCGCAAGATCCGCAAGGCATTTGTTCCTTCAGAGCCGGGCTGGCGGATACTTGCGGCGGATTACTCCCAGATTGAGCTGCGGGTGCTGGCCCATATTTCCGGAGACGAGAAGCTGATGGAAGCGTTCATTCAGAATATGGACATCCACACCAAAACCGCCATGGATGTATTCAGCGTAACTGCAGACCAGGTTACCTCCAATATGCGGCGCCAGGCCAAAGCGGTGAATTTTGGCATCGTCTACGGCATCAGCTCCTACGGGCTGTCGCAGAACCTGGACATCGGACGGATCGAAGCAGACCGCTTTATTGAAACCTATCTGTCCACCTTCCCCGGCGTCCGCCGGTATATGGACGATATTATTAAGCAGGCCAAGCGGGATGGTTATGTGACCACCCTGCTGGCCCGGCGCAGGTATCTCCCGGAGATCAACGCCTCCAACTACAATCTCCGCTCCTTCGCGGAACGGACAGCCATGAATACGCCTATCCAAGGCACGGCCGCGGATATTATTAAGCTGGCTATGGTCCGTATGGCCGAGCGTCTGGTGGAAGAAAAGCTGAATAGCCGGATGCTCCTGCAGGTACATGACGAACTTGTTTTCGAGGTGCCGGAGGAGGAGC
>JAQSYT010000067.1 GCA_029256065.1 Paenibacillaceae bacterium | reverse complement strand
TCCAGTGCGTCTGCAGCAGCGCGTGCTACAGCCATGGATACAGCCAGGATCGCGTTAGCGCCCAGCTTGCCCTTGTTGTGAGTGCCGTCCAGCTCGATCATCTTGGTGTCGATGCCGACTTGGTCAAGAGCATCCAGACCGATGATTTCGGGAGCGATCAGATCGTTCACGTTTTCAACAGCCTTCAGAACGCCTTTGCCCAGGTAGCGGGACTTGTCGTTGTCGCGAAGCTCAACCGCTTCGTGTGCGCCGGTGGAAGCGCCGGAGGGAACGATGGCGCGGCCTACTGCGCCGGATTCCAGGTATACTTCTACTTCTACTGTCGGATTGCCGCGGGAGTCCAATACTTCCCGTGCGTATACGTCGGAGATAATGGTCATGATGGGTAATCGCTCCTTCTATAGAGATATGTGTTTTGTTGCCGGCGGATGCTGCTCTCGAGCGCAAGCCTCCGGGCCGGGCCTTACGCCTTGCTTACTTGCTTTCGATCAGGGTGGTGCCGGTCATTTCGGCAGGCAGCGCAACGCCCAGAATATCCAGCATGGTCGGTGCGATGTCGGCCAGGATGCCGCCGGAGCGCAGAGTGAAGGTCCGGTCTGTGATAATAAACGGAACCGGGCTGGTGGTATGCGCCGTATTCGGGCTGTCATCTGCATTGCGGACGGTTTCGGCATTGCCGTGGTCGGCTGTAATCAGCGCAACCCCGCCTGCGGCTTGAATGGCGTCCAATACCTTGCCGAGGCATTCGTCAACAGCTTCCACCGCTTTGATGGCGGGGGCAAGCATTCCGGAATGGCCGACCATGTCCGCGTTGGCGAAGTTCAGGATGATCACGTCATGCTCACCAGACTCAATTTCCTTCACAGTGGAAGCAGTCAGCTCGTATGCGCTCATCTCCGGCTGAAGGTCATAGGTGGCAACCTTCGGCGAGTTGATCAGCACACGCTTCTCTCCCGGCAGCTCCACATCACGTCCGCCGCTGAAGAAGAAGGTCACGTGAGGATACTTTTCCGTTTCCGCTGTGCGCAGCTGCTTGAGTCCGTTTTGAACCAGCACTTCACCAAGGGTGTTGTCCAGGTTCTTGGGGGAATAGGCTACGTAGCCCTTCACCGTTTCGGCAAAAACAGTCATACACACATAGTGCAGATTCAGCGGGCGTCCCGGACCACGGTCGAAGCCTTGGAAGTCCTCGTTGGTGAACACCAGAGACAGCTGAATGGCCCGGTCGGGGCGGAAGTTGAAGAAAATAACGGCATCGTTGGACTCTACCTTGGCAAGGGGTTGTCCTTCAGCGTCAACAATTACGGTAGGCAGCACGAACTCGTCGTAGATAGCCTTTTCGTAATTTTCCTCAACAGCCTTAACCGGATCAGTATGGGTTGGGCCTTCGCCGTACACCATAGCGCGGTAGGATTTCTCTACACGCTCCCAGCGTTTGTCACGGTCCATGGCATAATAACGGCCTTGGACTGTGGCGATTTGGCCAACACCCAGCTCCTCCGTCTTGGCAACCAACTGCTCTACATACTTCTTGGCGCTGTCCGGCGATACGTCACGGCCGTCCAGGAAAGCATGGATGTATACATCCTGCAGGCCTTCCTTTTTCGCCAGCTCCAGAAGTGCGAATAAGTGTCCGATGTGGCTGTGCACACCGCCGTCGGACAACAATCCGTACAGGTGGAGCTTAGTGCCGTTTTGCTTGGCGTGGCGGACCGCACCCAGCAGAGTTTCATTATCGTAGAAGTCTCCGTCGCGGACAGACTTGGTGATGCGGGTCAGATCCTGATACACGATCCGGCCTGCGCCGATATTCAAGTGTCCAACTTCAGAGTTGCCCATTTGGCCTTCCGGCAAACCTACAGCCTCACCGCAAGCGGTAAGAGTGGTGTACGGGTATTCAGCCTTGAGGCGGTCATAATTGGGCTTCTTGGCTTGTTCGACAGCATTACCCTGAACGCCGTCGCGCAGTCCGAAGCCGTCCAGAATAATCAATGCTACCGGTTTGGGTCTTGCCATCTTACTTCGCTCCTTCCACCAGCGCGATGTAGGAAGCCGGCTCCAGGCTGGCGCCGCCTACAAGGGCTCCGTCAATATCGGCCTTAGCCATATATTCGCTGATGTTGTTCGGCTTCACGCTGCCGCCGTATTGGATACGGACAGCCTGCGCCACTTCGCCGTTGAATTGCTCGGCCACCACGCTGCGGATGTAGCTAATAACTTCATTAGCATCCTCTGCAGTGGAGGACTTGCCGGTGCCGATGGCCCAGATGGGCTCATAAGCGATAACGGTTTGGGCAGCTTGCTCAGCAGTCAGCCCGGTCAGTGCAGCCACGGTTTGCACCCGGCACACTTCCTTGGTTTCACCTGCTTCGCGCTCCTCCAGCTTCTCGCCTACGCAGAGAATCGGAGTCAAGCCATGCTTGAAGGCTGCCAGAACCTTCTTGTTGACGATTTCGTCGGTTTCCGCAAAATAAGCTCTGCGCTCGGAGTGGCCGATAATGACATACTCCACGCCCAGATCCTTCAGCATAATGCCGCTGATCTCGCCGGTGTAAGCGCCATTGTCTTCGAAATGAAGATTTTGTGCGCCAACCTTGATGGTGGTGCCTTGGAAAGCCTGTACAAGGGCTGGCAGGTTGGTGAACGGGGCGCATACCACGCTCTCCACGCCTGCAAGCTCAGCCTTACCCTTCACTTCATCAGCAAAGGCTACCGCTTCCTTGACAGTTTTGAACATTTTCCAGTTGCCGGCAATGATAGGTGTTCTGCTCACAGAGGTCCCCTCCTTATAAATCCCCACAAAGTGACGCATAGTCCTGGAAGCATATTCCGATTACTTTGCGGGGACCCCGAAAATTCCAAAGAACAAACACTAAATTACTTATCGTTAAGAGCAACAACGCCCGGAAGCGCCTTGCCTTCCATGAACTCCAGGGAAGCGCCGCCGCCTGTGGAGATGTGGTCCATCTTGCTGCCCAGGTTGAACTTCTCAACCGCTGCTGCAGAGTCGCCGCCGCCGATAACAGTGTAGCCTGCGGTTTCCGCACAAGCCTCGCCTACAGCCTTGGTGCCGGCTGCAAAAGCGTCCATTTCGAATACGCCCATCGGTCCGTTCCAAACAACCAGCTTGGAGTTTTTGATGGCTTCGGCATAGATCTTGGAGGTTTTAGGCCCGATGTCCAGACCCAACCAGCCGTCAGGAATGGAGTCCACATCCACAATCTTGGTCTCTGCGTTGGCATCGAATTTATCGGCTACCACAACGTCAACCGGGATCAGGAGGTTAATGCCCTTATCCTTGGCTTTATTAATGAAGGTCTTGGCCAGTTCCAGCTTCTCTTCATCCAGCATGGAAGCGCCAATGCTGTAGCCTTGGGCCTTCAGGAAGGTGAAGCACAGACCGCCACCCAGGATCAGGTTGTCGGACAGATTGATCAGGTTGTCGATAACGTCGATCTTGTCCTTCACCTTAGCGCCGCCAATGATAGCGGTGAAAGGACGCTCCGGATTGGACAGAGCCTTACCCAGCACGTCCAGCTCCTTCTCCATGAGAAGACCGGAAACGGCCGGAAGGTATTGAGCGATGCCTGCAGTGGAGGAGTGCGCACGGTGGGCAGCACCGAAAGCATCGTTTACGAACAGGTCAGCCAGCTCGGCGAATTGCTTAGCCAGCTCGGCATCATTCTTTTCTTCGCCCTTATAGAAACGGACGTTTTCCAGAACCAGCACGTCGCCGTTTTTCAATTCTGCGATTTGAGCCTTCACCGCATCGCCAATAGCTTCATCAGCCTTGGCAACCGGCTTGCCCAGCAGCTCGCCCAGACGGACGGCAGCAGGAGTCAGACGCATGCTGTCCACGAACTCACCCTTGGGACGGCCCATGTGGGAAGCCAGGATAACCTTGGCGCCTTTTTCGATCAGATACTTAATGGTAGGAAGGGTTTCCCGGATCCGGGTATCGTCAGTGATGACGCCGTTCTCCAGCGGTACATTGAAGTCAACGCGGACAAACACGCGTTTGCCGGCCAGATCAGCCACGTCACGAATGCTCTTCTTGTTCATTTGTCTAACCTCCGCCTAAAAAGTGAAAAATCAAGCATCCGGAAACGGATACCTTCATTCAGTTTGAAGAGCGGAAGAGACCCTCGTCTGTTCCGCTCTTTGGTTGTTCACCCAATTATGGTCTTACTTAGCCAGCTTTGCGAAGTATTCCAAGGTGCGGATCAATTGGGCGGTGTAGGACATTTCGTTGTCGTACCAGGAAACAGTCTTGACCAGTTGCTTGTCGCCAACAGTCAGGATCTTGGTTTGGGTAGCGTCGAACAGGGAGCCGTAGGTGCAGCCGATTACGTCGGAGGACACGATTTCATCTTCGGTGTAGCCGAAGGATTCGTTGGCAGCAGCCTTCATCACAGCGTTGATTTCGTCAACAGTTGCCTTTTTCTCCAGAACAGTAGTCAGCTCAGTCAGGGAGCCTGTCGGAGTCGGTACACGTTGAGCAGCGCCGTCCAGCTTGCCCTTCAGTTCCGGGATAACCAGGCCGATTGCCTTAGCAGCACCGGTGGTGTTCGGGATGATGTTTTCAGCAGCGGCACGGGCACGACGGAAGTCGCCCTTGCGGTGCGGAGCATCCAGAGTGTTTTGGTCGCCAGTGTAAGCGTGGATGGTGGTCATCAAGCCTTGAACGATACCGAAGTTATCATTCAGAGCCTTAGCCATCGGAGCCAGGCAGTTAGTCGTACAGGATGCGCCGGAGATTACAGTCTCGGAGCCATCCAGAATTTCATGGTTGGTGTTGTAAACAACAGTCTTGATTTCGCCTGTAGCCGGAGCGGAGATAACAACCTTCTTAGCGCCGCCCTTCAGATGCTTCTCAGCAGCTTCTTGAGTTACGAAGAAGCCTGTGCATTCCAGAACGATTTCAACACCCAGGTCGCCCCAAGGAAGCTCTTCCGGCTTAGCGTTAGCCAGAACCTTAACTTCCTTACCGTTAACCTTGAAGAAACCGTCATGTACTTCAACTTCGCCCTTGAAAGGACCTTGAGTTGTATCATATTTCAAAAGATGAGCCAGCATTTTCGCGTCAGTCAAGTCGTTGATTGCAACAACTTCGATTCCTTCTACTTCTTGAATGCGACGGAATGCCAGACGGCCGATACGTCCAAAACCGTTAATGCCCACTTTAACACTCATTGATTGTTTCCTCCTAAAAATAAATTATTATCTCAAGACGGAACCGTGAGATCCGTCAGGATAACGCTCGTAAGCGCTGCGCTCTAGTTGGCTTCCAGAATGGAGATGGCTGCGGCCTCATCGGTTACTAGCACATGGCAGCCGAATTTCATGACGGCAGCAATACTGGGGGCTTTAGACCGCCCGCCTGCAACTGCAATCACCGCTTCCGTCTTCTGGATATCCTCCAGCTTGAGCCCGACTGTCGGCATCCGGTGAACTACCTTGCCGGACGCATCAAAATAATAGCCAAATGCTTCGGCCAGCGCTCCCTCCCGCTTCAGGGATTCAATGGTGGCGCTGTCGATCTTCCTTCTTCTGGCCATAACACTAGCTTCCCCGATTCCATGCACAAGCATTCTGGCTTGGTGGATAACCTGGACAATTTCCTGGATATGGGGTTCCTGTATCAAAGACAGGTACGCCTCTTCCCCCAGATGATCGGGGACATGCATCAGCCTGTACTGGCCGCCGGTTTTCTTGGCCATGGTGGAGGCAATGGTGTTGGCCTGAAAATCCAGGCTTTCCCCCAAGCCGCCCCGCGCCGGGACAAACAGGCTTGCCTTAAGCTGTGGGCTGGGACCCATATGAGCCGCTACTTCCGCCATCGTGGAACCGCCGGTAACAGCGATGACGCCTTCCCGCACTGCCATCTTGCGGACTGCTGCCGCGCCGGCCCGTCCCAACTCGATCTTCGCATACGGCGAAGCATCCGAATCGCCCGGAACCACCACAGCCTGCTCCATGCCAAAACGCGCCTTCAGCCTATCCTCCAGTTCGGAGAGCCCGAACAGCTCCCTAACCATCGGCTCGATGGCTTCCAGCAGGCTCCGGCCAGATTCACTGATCCGCATGCCGTAGCTTTCCACATCAAGAAGGCCTTGAGCCTTGAGAAAATCCACTTCACTGCGCAAAACTCTCTCCGTCATATCCAGCGAGGAAGCGAGCGTTCTCCGTCCGACCACCTTGGAGAGCATGATGTGATGCAAGATCGTGTAGCGCTTCCTCATGGTGTCCATTAAATCCGGCAGAAGCTGCTTCTGAATATCAAGCACGGACCTCATCTTCTCACTCCTGGACAGGGTATTGGACCGGAAATGTCCCGCTCTTACATCTTTAGTCCCAGCTAAGAATGGCTCCGCCATTCGACAGAGACTCTCTAGCCTCTTACATTGTATTCCTCTTCCTTGGAAAATGCAAGAATGCGGTGGCGCTTTCAATTGTAAACTTTTTAACCGCAGGCGAATTATAAACAGCCGGCTTTGCCCATAAATGCAGTACTGCCAAGGGTGTAAGCGGCATCAAATGGAGCAGTCTTCACAAAGAAATAATAATTCTAATTACAGCTGCAGCCGCTCACTCTTTGAAGCCGAATTTGCCCAACCTTCACCTGTAACGGAACTGTGCGACACGTAGAGCTCCATTTTAGCCGATTTTCAATTTTAACGGAAATGAGCGACTCTTAGAGGCTGATTTAAGCTAACCTTCAACTTTAACGGAACTTAACGACTCTTAGAGCCTAATTTTACTGTAAAACAACCCGATTCATCCCTGTAAGGGTGTCTCAGTTCCGTTACAGCTCGAATGGACGGATTTCAGGCAGCTAAGAGCTTCTCAGATCCGTTAGCGCACCAGCTTACCGTTTGCTTCCTACCTCCTGCCCTCCTCCTTCCGCTCAGTCTACTATCTTACTTTCCTGGTTCGCCCGGTTATTCCCCTGCTTGCCCGCAAAAATTCCCGCCGTCATTCTTCGAACAAGCACTTGCATTTTGCAGCTGGCTATCATATAATAACACTTGCCGCCAAAATCGCCTGCCAAGGTGAGATGGCCCGCATACCTAATATGCACCCGTGGTCCAATGGATATGACGCAGGCCTCCGAAGCCTGAGATCGAGGTTCAATTCCTCGCGGGTGCGCCATAATACCTTTGATAATCGAGCAGCCGCAAGGCTGTTTTTTTGCATTTTTTTCACTGCTGCAGATTTCTTTGACCTTAATTGACTTTTGACCTTCGTTGACTTAATATGGTCTTAACGTGAAGGGAACCCCCTTCACACCGGCATATCATCCATATGATGATGAACAATTTAAAGGAGGGAATTGCAACATGAGTTTGATACCTATGGTCGTAGAACAAGACGGACGAGGCGAAAGAGCCTATGACATTTATTCGCGCCTGTTGAAGGACCGCATCATCTTTTTGGGCAGCGGAATCAACGACGCCGTAGCTAACGCCATCGTCGCCCAGCTGTTGTTCCTGGATGCCCAGGACCCCGAGAAGGACATTCATCTGTACATTAACTCTCCCGGCGGTTCCATTACCTCCGGTATGGCTATCTTTGATACCATGCAGTTCATCAAAGCGGATGTCTCCACCATCTGTGTCGGTATGGCCGCCTCCATGGGCGCATTCCTGCTGACAGCGGGTGCCAAGGGCAAGCGCTTCGCCCTTCCCAACAGCGAAGTGATGATCCACCAGCCGCTGGGCGGCGCCGAAGGCCAGGCTTCGGACATCCAAATCCGCGCCAACCGCATCATCAAGATGCGCGACAAGCTCAACCACATTCTGGCGGAGCGCAGCGGACAGCCCTTCGAGCGTATCGAGAAAGACACCGACCGCGACAACTTCATGAGCGCAGAAGAAGCACTGAAGTACGGCCTGATTGATAAAGTCATTGAGCCGGCCCGCGCCAAATAAACCTTCCTTCCCCTAATACCCCAACCCCCGGTTCTTGAACCGGGGGTTTTTGGGTTTAAAGAGGGCTTATCCTTAAGGCACTTTCTACTCTGCAGAGCCTGCCGCAGCTGGAGTACCGGTCTTTTCACGCAACGCCCGCGGCCTTCTGCTGTCGGAGAGCAGGCCTGTTGCGATCCCCGCCAGCAGCACGGTTCCGCTCAGGTGGAAGGCCTTTGCAAAGGAGTCCGCGGCTGCCTCTTGAAGCCGGCCGCCGATCCGGGCAGCCAGCCCGCCTCCGGCTGGATAACGCTCCACCCAGCTTTTCAAGGCCGCCTGCGTCTCCCCGCCGGATACATCCGTGTCCTGCAGCTTCAAAGCAAGCTCAGCCTTGGCCTCTGGCGGAAGCCCCTCCGCCGCTGCAGCCCATGCAGCTATATCCCGCCGGGCATCAACCGCTTGATCCGCAACAGCATGGTTCAGCACCATCACCAGCAAAGCCACTCCCATCACCGCTCCCAACGCCCGGGTCATATTGGCTACTCCGGAGGCGATGCCGATCTTCTCCTCAGGCACATTGCGGATCACCGAACCCATCACCGGTGCCATGGCAAGCCCCATCCCCACTCCGAACAAAGCCAGCCGCCAGACGATGCCGGGAAGAGCCGAGGTTGCGGTAAGATCTCCCAGCAGCCAGGTGGATACGGCCAGCACCCCCATTCCGATACTCACAAACAACCGGCTGCCGAACCGGTTGGTTAATGCCCCCACACTGGCCGAAACCACCATGGAGGCAAGCGGCATGGCAGAGATGATTAGCCCTGCATGAAGCACACTTTTGCCCATCAGGCCCGTCAAGAAGTACGACATCAGGAAGCTTGGCGCCATTACACCCGCACCGATCAGCAGCAAGGTTAGGCAAGCCCAGTTAAACGTACTGATCCGAAACAGCCACAGAGGCAGCATAGGGCTCCTCATCCGGCGCTCCGCCAGGACAAATACCCCAGCCAGCACCACAGCAGCCGCCAAAAATCCAAGCAGCCGCGGCGACTGCCAGCCCCATTCATTCGCCTGAATGAGGGCGTAGTTCAAGCTGAACATCGCCCCGGTTAGAAGCGCCATGCCCAACCAATCAGTGCCTCTGCCTGCTGACGGATCCACAGATTCCCGCAGCAGCCGCAGGGACAGGATCAGGCAAACAAGGCCTATGGGCAAGTTCACATAGAAAACCGCCTGCCAGCCCATGGCGTCAGTGAGAATACCGCCAAGAGTCGGTCCGCTGGCCGCTGCCAGTCCCGAGATGCCGCCCCAAACACCCAGGATCAATCCCCGCATATGCGGCGGGAACAGCTCTACGGCCAAGGGAATGGTCACCGGCACTACGATGGCTGCTGCCATTCCCTGAATAACCCGAAATGCCACCAGCATAGGCAGCGAGTTGGACACCCCTACCAGTGCCGAGGAAATTACAAATCCGGCAACCCCAATAATAAATAGCTTTTTCCGGCCAAACTGGTCTGCCAGCCGGGATGCCGTAATCAGGCAGACGGCAAATGCAAGGTTATACCCGTTCACCACCCACGACATCTGATCCATCTCCGAATGAAAGGACGCTGTCATATCCGGCAAAGCCACGTTCACGATAGTAGAATCCAGCAGAGCCATAAAAAAGCCCAGAATAATTGCAACGAATGCGGCACTCCGTTTCCAGCCCGTCAATTGCATGCTCATCACCCCTACACAAAGTTGAACTAAAGTTCATGTTTTGATTATAGGAACCTCCCAAGTCATTGTCAACAAGAAATTGAACTTTGGTTCATGTTTTAGTTTGACAAATAGAAGACAGCGCCTACAATAAAGAATAGGTGATGCGAACATGCAGGAAGAAGAACTGCTTAAACAAAAAAAAACGGAAAAAATCCGGCTTCCCCAGCAGCAGCGGAGTATCGAAACCAAACAAAAGCTGACCGAAGCGGCAATCGGGCTGTTCCGGGAAAAGGGCTATTTCCAAACCAATGCCAAAGAAATCGCCAAGGCGGCAGGAGTGGCCACCGGAAGCTTCTATACGTACTATACGGACAAACGCCAGCTGTTTGTGGAGGCGTACCGGGCCTGCTTTTCCACCTTCCGTAACATGCTGGATGAAGGAATTAATGGCCTCTTGGCGATGGGACTGGAAAGAAAGGAATTGGTGCGGCGGGTTATTTTGCTGATTTTGGAGGCTCACCACCAGTTTGACTTCCTGGAGCCGGATCTTAATATTCTGGGGACAGGGGATGAGGAGCTCCAGCAGATTTTTGTCGATGTGAACGAACAGGGTATCCGCCAATGCGCCTACTTTCTCCGTAAAATCAAAGACGAGCTGCGGGTAGCCGATTCCCCTGCAGTTGCAGCTGTGACCTATTTCTCCATCCGCCGGATCATTGATCTTATCGCCCATTCCCAGACGGCCATCCCTGATGGTGAGCTGGTGGAGGAATTAGCGGATATGCTTCTGGCCTATTTGTTCGGCCCGGAGGACCTCCCCGGCAAGTAACCTTGTTCTGAGCCAAAAAAGCCCCTCGACGGATATACCGTGAGAGGCTTTTTTGATGTTTCCGGTAAACCTCCTACTCACGCTCTGGCTCTACGGCTGGCTGGGATTCCCGGTATTGTCCCGGCGACAACCCTACCGTTTTGCGGAACACCCGGATGAAGGAGGTGGTATTGAGATATCCTACTGCCTCGGAGATATCCTGCACCGATTGACCGGATTCCCGGAGCAGCTGCTTGGCGCGTTCAATCCGCAGCCCGATGAGGAAGTCGAGAAAATTCTGGCCGATGCTCTCCTTGAACAATTGGCTTAAATATTTGCTGTTGATTTGGAAGCGGTCGCTGAGCATGGTCAAGGACAGATTGGGATCCGTATAGTGGGCTGCCACATAGTCCCGCACCTCCATCATCAGGGTGATGTGTCTGCGGCTTAAGGCCAGCTCCTCCACATGGGCTGCGACTCTTGTAAGGGCAGCAGTAAAGCAGGATTCCAGCTGCTTCAACGTATCCGCCTGCTTCATGGCCAGCAGCAATTCAGGCTTGGCCTCACCCAGCCACATCCTTGCCTCTCCGGGCAATGCTCCCTCCAGCTCAAACTCCAGCTGGAACACCAGATAATGCAGCAGCCGCTCCACATCATTCTTGCGGAGCTGATGCACCGCCATCTCCTGGAACAGCAGCTCCAGCTCTCCGGCCCATTCCTGCTCCAGCATGCGGATTTTGCGGATAATGCTGCGGATCATCTCCAGATAAGCGAACCATTCGCTGTCGGCCTTATCCTTCGTTTCCACCGTATGAATAATCCGATTCACGCCCAGAGTCACCTTACGGCTGACAGCTCCTGCTGCCTCATGAAAGGAACGGCTGATATCCGCTTCACTGCCCGCAGCCAATCCGATGCCAACCGTCACGGTGAAATCCAGATATTTCTCCACCCATCCCCGGATCTGCTCGGCAATCTGCAGCATGTGATGCTCCAGCACCACCCCATCCTCCGCAATCAGCAGAAGGACGAACTGGTTTTTGGATATCCATTCCGATACCAGCCGCTGGCCGTTCTGCTCCGCCACCTCCACTGCCACACTGCTGATAATAAACTTAAACAGGGATTGGTCATTGGGATTGTACTTCAGCCCGAATTGCACATAATGGTCCAGCTCCAGCACCGCCACAATATAATGTCCTGCCGCCAGGCCAAAATGCTGCCATTCCTGCTCCCAAAGCACCCGTTCCTCCTCATAGTCCCCCTTCAGCAGCACCTGCAGAAATTGCTGCCGCCGGATCACCAGATGCTCCTGCTGCTTTTCCTGAAAATCCATATTGTTGGTAATCAGCCGTTCAATAGCCTGGTCGATAAAGGCAAATTCGTTTTTGCTGATTTTTGCCTCACCCGGCCTGACAATGGTGGAAAAGCGGTCAATCCGGTGGAGGATGGCTTCAATGGGCTTGTAGCTTCTCCGGGTTACATATAGCGTAGAGCTGATAGCGAAGATAATGGACACCAGCCCCAGCGCCAGCCAGACGGCATTCCCGTTGAACAAATAATCCAGCCATTTGCCGTTTTTGATGCTGATGGTATATTTCCAGTTGGTGTAATCGGATACCTTCTCCGCATTGAGGCCGCTATGGGCGTTATCCGCAGCATCCGTGAAGAAGGGCTTCCCCTGCGCATCCAGCACCTGCGCCTGTGCCACATCCTCATTAATCATCTGACGGATGAATAATTCAAGCGCAGAAATTTTGACATTCACGATTACATGTCCGAGGGTACCGGAATCCCGCGGCACCTTAACCACCAGGGAGGTAACCGGTGCAGACCGTTCGTTCTCATCCGTTCCCTTCATCCGGGGAGAGGTCCAGCCTGAGGGAACAATCTGCCCGATGGAGCTGTAAATATACGGTTTATCCGGGAACAGCTCCACCGGGCGGATCGAGCTCTGGTCCAGCACTCTTCCGTCCTTGGCCCGGTAAACGTAAATGGAATCGATCAACCCGTACCGGACAATAATGGTCGCCAGCAGGTTGGACACATCGTATTCCAGCTCCCTGTCGGAGGGAGCTTCAAAATACTGGCGGAGCTTGTCATCGGACTCCGTCATTTTTTGTGTATCCACAAAAATGCCCTTCAGCGTGCTGTCTACCATATTCACTACAAAGGCTGCCGTCACACGGTTGGCCTGCATGGCATTGCGGCCGTATATGCCGTTAATGATGGACATGAAGATAAAGATCAGCATACTGACGGTTACAAACAGAATGGGGAGATAAGAAAGCAGCATACGCTTGATATAGCTGGAGCCCCGTGCCTTCATCTCCCCACTCCCTCTTAGTTATTTTTTCATTTCCTTATAAGCGGCCCTGCGTTCATCGATAACTGCCTGGCCGCCCAGCTTCAGATATTCCTGGGACATAGAATCGAAGGTTTTACTGAAGTCCTCCGGCTTAGCCAGAATGCTTTTCACCAGAATCTCCTGCAGCTTATCGTTTAAGGTTTTGTTATACTTCAGCTCGGCGTCGATGGGCCGTTCGAATCTGGGATTCGTATAGCCGTCCTTCAAGCCGTTGAGCATGGTTTGTTTGGCCAAATCCTTATAGTTGGGGAAGGACAAGGCTACCGCTTCAAGGTTTT
This sequence comes from Paenibacillaceae bacterium, assembly GCA_029256065.1. Lineage (GTDB taxonomy): Bacteria > Bacillota > Bacilli > Paenibacillales > NBRC-103111 > Paenibacillus_AR. The sequence continues at coordinate 5,409 of JAQSYT010000067.1, read as the reverse complement.
TGTCCAACGTTCCGAAATCCTTGCCGTTAATCACGATGGCGATATCGCTGTTATTGTAGAAGGTCTTTTTGGCCTCGTCCGTGGTGATCGCCTTGGGCAAGCCGTTTTCCAGGGTGTAATGCTGGCCTTCAATACCATTGGTCAAAGTGAACAATACATCAGGCTTGGACATCCAATCCAGATACTTGACTGCCTCCACCGCATGCTTGCTGTTCTTCGGCACCATCATGAAAACCCCGGTCGGGTCATATATCGCCTTGGGATGTTTGCCGTCCCCATCCGTGAAGGGGTCCATGGCCACATATTCCGCCCCCGGGATATTTTTTTTCAAGGTGTCAAAAACATTGCCGGTTCCCATTAAATTAATATGGGCAGCCAAAGCGGTAAAGGATCCCACCAACCCGTTGGCGATATCCCGCTCGAAGCTTTTGCCGTCCTTGTCGAGAGCGAAGTCAGGGTTAATCAGCCCCTCGGCATTCATCTTGTTGACCAGCTGGAGCCCTTCCTTATAACCCGGTTTCATGATTTCCGGCATATTGGTAGCAGATAAGGCATAGCGGTCCTCTTCCGACATCTTTTTCACAAAGGAATTGATCAGAACGGACGGGGTGGTGATGACGGTTCCGTTTAATGCCGCAAAGTCATAAGGAATGACCTTGCCGCCAGTTTGCCCCGGGTCCTTCTCCTTAAACGCTTTCATTGTATTGTAAAATTGCTCCGTGGTGGTGGGCACCGGCAGTCCAAGCTTATCCAGCCAATCCTTGCGGATATAGGAGGATTGGGTGAACTGCAGCGTCCGTTTGGCCGGAATGGTGTACTGCTTGCCGCTGAAAATTCCGTATTTCAAAACCTCGTCCCCGAGGAATTTCTTCAGGTTCGGCCCATGCTCGTCGATGAGCTTGCCCATGTCGGTCAAACCGCCGCTCTTCACATAGTTGTTTATGGTGTTTAAATCATACGTAAATACAATATCGGGAGCATCGCCGGTGGACATAAGCACATTCAGCTTATCTACCTCCTGATTCCGGGGAACAGGCACGAATTGCAGCTTGATGTTATTGGGGTCGCCGAAGTTCTTCTGGATCCACTGGGTCCAGTAGTTGTTGTCCACAGAGCCTGCGCCGGCGGGTGCATTGCCCCGGTCGAATACCTCCACCTTCAGGGTAACCGGGTCCTTGTTGGCTGCGCTCGCTGCCGGGCTGGAGCCGGTGCCGGCTGCTGATGCGGACGGTGCGGCATCATCCTTGCCGGAGCAAGCGGACAGCATACTGGCCAACAGCAGAACCGAGGTGGAAATCCCAAACCATTTCGTGTGCTTCAATTGCATTGTTAACTCCCCTTTACTTATAATTTCAACGCCATGTATGTGATACCTCCAAGGAACGGAGGGGACAGCCGAATCCAAATTTTGGGGCCTTGCCGCAGAACAAGCGTCTAGCCTGCTACCCCTTCACAGCGCCGATCATAATCCCGGAAACGAAATACCGCTGCAGCCAAGGATACACCAGCAGAATCGGCACAGTGGCGAACATAATACTGGCCGCTTTAATACCTTCCGGCACCACCTCCACCTGGGATGCCCCTTCCTGTGCCGTCAGATCTGTTACCATGCTGTTCATGACCACCTGGTACAATTTCAGCTGAATGGGATACAAGTCGGCTTTGGTGATATAGAACAGCGCATCCATAAAGCCGTTCCACCGGGACACCGCGTAGAACAGGCTCAGGGTAGCCAGCACCGGAAGGGAAAGCGGCAGCACAATCCGGGTCAGAGTACCGATATGGGAGCTGCCATCAATGTATGCGGACTCCTCCAGGCTGGATGGAATGGAGAGAAAGAATGTCCGCAGGATAATCAGGTTAAAGGCGCTGATCATCCCCGGGAAAATCAGGGAATTCAAGCTATCCAGCATTCCCAACTGCTTCACCAGCAGGTATTCGGGAATCATGCCGCCGCTGAAGAACATGGTGAATACGATCAGCATCATGAAAAAGGTTCTGCCCTTCAGCCGGTCCTTGGTCAACGGATATGCGGCGGCTATGCTCATCACCATGCTGATCACGGTGTAGGCCACGGTCAGCACAATGGTCAATCCCATAGACCACAGCATTCGCGAATCCGTGAAGACAATCTGGTACGGATGGAGATCCAACCCTCTCGGGAAGAAGGTCACCTTGTTGGACAGGATATACTGCTTTTCACTCAAGGAGATGGCGATAATGTGCAGGAAGGGCAGGAGGCACAGCAGAATGGCCACGCCGACGATCAGCATGATGAAGCAATCGGAAAGCCGGATACGCGTTTGTTTTTTGAGCACAGTGGTTGACATAGATTTTCCTCCTTACCAGATTCCTTGTTCGCCGAAGCGTTTGGCTACCGTATTCGCCATGACCACAAACACCAGCCCCACCAGAGCCTGGAACAAACCCATGGCCGTTGCCAGCGAAAACTGCGCCGATTGAAGACCCGCCTTATACACGAAGGTGCTGATCACCTCCGCATAGTCCATCACCAGGGTATTGCCCATCACGAAGGGGCGTTCAAAGCCGATGGTCATGATTTTGCCTAACTGCATGATCAGCATCACCACAACCGTGGAGCGGATGCCAGGCAGGGTAATGTGCCAGATTTTCTTCAATCTCCCCGCCCCGTCCACATCCGCCGCTTCATACAGCTCCCGGTTGATGCCGGTCAGCGCGGCCAGATAAATAATCGTCCCCCACCCGGCACTCTGCCAGATGCCCGTCCCCAGATAAACCATCAGCCAGGCATGTTTGTTGGTCAGGAACGGAACCGCATCGAAGCCCATCGCAGTGATCATGTTATTGACCAGACCGCCGTTGGTGGAGAACATCTGGTACACCAGACCGCCGATGATGATCCACGAAATAAAGTGGGGCAGATACAGAATGGTCTGGGCAATCTTTTTGTACCAGGCTACACTGAGCTCATTCAGGAGAATGGCCAGCAGGATGGGGGCGGGGAAGGAAAACAGCAGGTCCAGAAAATTCAGGATCAGCGTATTCCGGACCACCACATAAAACTGGCTCATGGCAAACAGCTGCCGGAAATTCTCAAGGCCGATCCACTCACTCCCCGTTACCCCTTCAAAAATGTTATAGTCCTGGAACGCAATGGCTGCGCCGTACATGGGAATGTACTTGAACAGGATGAAGTACATAATAGGAAGAGCAAGCAGCAGATAAAGCTGGTAATCCCGCACAAACGACCATCCGCGGCGGCGTTTGAGGGATGCTCCGGCGTTTGTCCGGTTATGTTGAGTATGTTCAGTCTGATGAAGCTTTGGGGCCGTGCCTCTGTCCATCTGGTTTCCTTCTTTCTGCAGCGTAATCTGATGCCTTAAGCCTGTGCCTCCATACTAAATGGGGCCGGATAGCCGCGACAATAGACTCGTTTCCGCCGATCAGCAGAATTCAGAAACCCTTGAACCAGCTGGTTTTGGAGCTGCATGGGAGGAGATTATTGACCGTTTTCCGCTTATCTGCAAATTTCCGTATCTGGTGTGCAGGAGCGGGATGGCCCGCGGCGGCAAACAAAAAAAAGCCCTCAGCCGGGTCATTCCCGGTTGGGGGCCTTGAGCGTTTCATGAAAAAAAGCTTCCCTATGCAGGAAGCTTGGTTGGTGTTGGTTGATGCATCGGAAAATCAACCGCCTGTTATTGATTCTCCAGCTCTTCCTTGCTGACCAGAGTGACAAGCGCATTAACAGCCTGCTCGGCATCCGTTCCCTCCGCACTGATGTGAACCTCAGTGCCGGTGCTGATGGCAAGGCTCATAATGCCCATGATGCTTTTCGCGTTCACCTTTTTATCATCCTTCTCCACGAAAATCTCGGAAGAGAATTTATTAGCTTCTTGCACGAACAAGGCGGCGGGCCTAGCATGAAGACCTGTTTTCAACTTAACGACGACGGGACGCCTCGACATGAACCAATACCCCCTAAAAAATGACTTTATTCCATCTATTATATGAGTTGAAGCGCTTGCGCCTCATAAGAGGAAATCCGTGTTGGAAAACGCAAAAAACCTCTGTCACATTATGGAAATTAAAATGAGACAACAAAGAAGAACACGATTTTCTACCATTATAGCATCATTTCCGGAAGTAAACTAGAGAAAGAACCGATTTTCAGCGTCATGTTCCCGATTGCTTCCTTCAGATGCCGATTTGCGCAGCTTTTTAACCCGGCTTTTACGATTGGCGGAGCTTAACCGCCATTTCATCTATTTTGCGAAGGCGGTGGTTGACGCCGGATTTACTTACATTGCCCTTCAGGTAGTCACCGATTTCATTCAGATTCACATCAGGATACTGCAGTCTGATTTCCGCCACCTCCCGCAGCTTTTCCGGCAGGCTCTCCAGCCCCACCTCCCGCTGCAGGAACTTGATATTCTCAATTTGCCGCAGCGCCGCGCCGATGGTTTTGTTCAAATTGGCCGTTTCGCAATTGACAATGCGGTTAACAGAATTGCGCATATCCTTCATGATCCGGATATCCTCAAACCGCAGCAGCGCCTGATGGGCACCGATGAGGCTTAAGAATTCAATAATCTTCTGGCCTTCCTTGATGTAGAAGACGAACCCCTTCTTGCGTTCAATGCAGCGTGCGTTCAGGTGGAACCGGTTAGCCAGCTCGACCAGTGCCTGGCAATGCTCCTCGTACATGGACGAAATCTCCAGATGATACGAGGACCCTTCGGGGTTGTTTACCGATCCTCCCGCCAAAAAAGCCCCGCGCAGGTAAGAACGCTTGCAGCAGTTGCCCTTAATGATGCTTTTGTCGATACCTGTTGTAAATTGAAAACCTTCGAAGACAATCTTCAGATCAGACAGAATGCCCTGCACCCCGGCCGGGATGCGGACGATGTAGACGTTGTTTTTCTTCAGGCGCATTTTTTTGCGGACCAGAAGCTCAATGTGAATATGGTACGTCTTCTTCAGGAGGGAATAAATCCGCCGGGCAATGGCTGCATTCTCGGTAGAAATATCCAGCACCACCTTCTGGCTGGATACCTGTACTGCGCCGTTCATCCGGATCATGCTGGATAATTCCGCCTTCTCGCAGCAGGCCTCTGTCTCCATTAGCGTAAGCTCCTTCTTCGTCTGCGCCGCGAAGGACATGGCCTCTCACCTCTTCTTTGACATCCAGCTTTCCACCAGCTGATAAATATGGTGGCTAAGCCGTTCAGCGTCATGCCGCAGATAGGTCCGGAACAGTACAAGCCTGTCGGCAATCACCTGATAGCCTCTGCGCTTTACCTCATCCAGATCCAGTTCTACGGCGCTTGCGCCCTGTTCGGCGTATTTCGACTCCACTTGGGGAGGAATGTCGCCATTATTCACTATAACATAATCAAACAAGTGATGACCAACATGATCATGGATCGC
>JAQSYT010000446.1 GCA_029256065.1 Paenibacillaceae bacterium | reverse complement strand
GACAATGGCGTCGGGTTTTCCCCGGATGAAGAGAAGCATGCCTCCTACGGGCTGATGTCCATGCGGGAGCGGGTCACGGAAATTGGGGGTTCGCTGAATATTATTTCCGCCCCGGGTAAAGGAACCCGGATTGAAATCCGCGCGCCGGTGATGAGCGAAGAGGAGGGAGAGCTGGTCAATGGAAGAACAAGCGGAAGAATCCATTAAAGTTTTGCTGGTGGACGATCATGAGATGGTGCGCATCGGCCTGGCTGCTGTGCTGGGTACGGAGGATGGCATAGAGGTGGTAGGCGAAGCCAGCAACGGCTTGGACGGGATCAGGCTGGCCCAGGAATATAACCCGGATGTAGTGCTGATGGATTTGGTGATGGAGGGAATGGACGGGATTGAAACCACGCGGCGGCTCCTGCAGCTGGCGCCCGACTGCAGAGTCATTGTGCTGACCAGCTATCTGGATGATGAGAAGATGTATCCCGTCATTGAGGCGGGGGCATTCAGCTACCTGCTCAAAACCTCCCGGGCCACAGAGATTGCAGCGGCTATCCGTGCGGCGGCACGGGGGCAATCCATTCTGGAGTCTCAGGTAGCCTCCAAAATCATGAACCGTTTCCGCCAGCCGAAACCTGCCCATGCTCCTCATGAGGATTTGACGGACAGGGAGATGGAGGTGCTCCAGCTGATCGCTGGCGGCAAATCTAATCAGGAGGTGGCGGACGCACTGTTTATCGGCATCAAAACAGTCAAATTCCATGTCACCAACATTCTGGCCAAATTGGGCGTGGACGACCGCACCCAGGCCGCCATTTATGCCCATAAGCACGGTTTGGCCACGTAATTGGGGCCAGCCTTGAACAGCCTCCGTTCCCCTCTAAGGGAATCGGAGGCTGTTTGAGTTTTGGAATATGCGCTACAAGAACCTGTTCAGGAGCAAGCCCTGGTGGGGCAGCTGGGAATACCATTCCCGGGAGGCCAGATAGTTGGCGTACCGCTTGTAGCGGCTGTTATCCCGGTTCAGCAGCTCCTCCGCCGGCACCGATTCCATCTCTTCGATCAAGGCAGACAGGCTTGGAATCAGCCCTTGCTCCCCTGTAAGAAGAGCGGCAATTTCGGCCAAATGCCCGGATTCCCGCAGCTCATCCTCCGCCGGAAAGGGCTCCCGGATCCGGTTCAACTCCCGGAGGAACCGGGGGTTCAGGTAGTCTGCGGACTGGGCCAGACGTTCCTCCAGCACATCCATTGCCGCATTCAGCTGCAGCAGCTTCCCGCGGATATGTGCCCAGTCAGGAGCAACTGTAAATTCAGCCGGCTCAGTGGTTACGGCCAGCAGCTGCAAACCCAGGCCCAGGGAAGGCAATTCCACTTGATTCCCAGGTGTAAAATGCCATTCTTCCCCGTTGATCCTGAATTGGGCGTCGGAGGCGGGCTGATCCTTGACGAGCAACCCTGTGGCCGAAGCGATATTGCCCTCCAGGTCCTGCAGGAAAAAGGCGCCATCTGCACCGGTGACCGCAGCTTCCAGCACAAGCCTGATCCGTCCGGTTTCCGGATCCTTCTCCATTAAGGCGCGGACCATGGGGGATGCGGCATTGATGCTGTTTTTGAGCCAGGTCAATGCAGCTTTATGGGACATGCCTTCCCCCGCCAGCCATTGCAGCTCCTTATTTTCGTGGCGTGTAGCCAACACCAGCCTGTTCATGCCGTAGCGGACAGTAGTAGGTGCGTCAGGTGCAAAATAAGCGGTGCGGCTGACCTGGGCTGCGGCCAAACGTCTAACTTCCAGAGTATAGGTGTCCACTGGAGCCCCCGGATTCGCCTTCACTTCGACGATTCCGGGGCTGCCGTTGTCAACGGCGCGCCGGTTCAACGCCTGGCTTGCAGCGGGATCAGCCAGCTGCTCAGCGAGCCCCTTCAGGGTAGCTGCTGCCGCCAAAACCTTGGCCAATGCCACAGCAAAGCGCTCTGCAGCCTCTATGTCCGCTTCCTTGGCATAGGGAAAGGAGGCTGCCCTCTTCCGCATATGGGGATAGGGAGATTGGGCCCTTCGGGTAACGGCTGCGGTACTGTAGCGGTAGAAGTCAAGATGCTCCTCATAGGATTGCAGCTTGCGTACAGGTCGGATGGGCAGCATAGGCAACCTCCTTTACGGAAAGGTTTTCCGTTTTCTTCATGGGGGTTATTTACCCCTATTATAACATTCTGCACCATTCCCGGCATGATCGCATGGCCTTATCCTCTTAGCCTGACTGGAGAACGAGAATTGCCTGTTCGCCTATGACCGAATACGGGCACCTGCGTATGATGTAGCAACTAGGGCTTCAAGGAGCGATACCCATGGTGAAGATTCGGACCCGGATTCCGGAGCGGGATGACAAGGAGCTTTTTCAGCTGATTTTGACCCGGCTGATTCCTTTCGCCCGGCAGGCAAGACCTACAATTAAATTCAGACGGAGCGAAATCATCAGCAGATGGCGTAAGTGCAGGGTATATGTGGCGGAGGGGAGTAGCGGCAAGCCGGTTGGCTTTATCAGCTGCAAAACGGACGGCGCCACGTTATCCATCGATATGCTGGCGGTCTCCCGTGAAGCGGAGGGCCGCGGCATCGGCAGTGCGCTGATTGAAACGGCGGAGCGCTACGGACGGCGCCGGGGAGCCTTACAGACGCGGCTGGGTGTTGATGAGCCCAATGTGCATGCCCGGCAATTTTATGAAATGAAGGGCTTTCAGGTGGAAAGCTATCTGCCAGAGCACCGGATGCTGATTATGTCCAGAATGGTAAAATAGAGAAAACAGGGGCGGCCCCCCTGTTTTTCTTTTGTAATTTAGGGGATATTTTGCGAAAAAGCGGCCGGTTGCGTTTGGGAATGGCGCCAAGGTATGCTACACTTTATTTAATATTTTTTACTACATGAAGGAAGAAGGCCAAGTCCATGAGCGATTCGCGCTTTGACGCGTTTAAAGAAAACGGAGCGGTATTTTTTATCTTCGGCGCCACGGGAGATTTGGCGAAGCGGAAGCTGTTCCCCGCTTTTTTCAGCCTTTACAAGGAAGGGAAGCTTCCTGAACGGTTTGCGGTTATCGGGCTGGCGCGGAGGTCCCGGACCAAGGAGCAGTTTAAGGCCGATCTTCTCCAGTCTATTAGCGAATTTGCCCGCTATAAGGTGAATACCGAGGATGAAATCTGGCAGCGGTTTGTGGAGCACTTCGAGTATTTGTCTCTGGATATCCACAATGTGGAGGGTTATAAAGCGCTGAAGGACGCCTCGGAGCGGCTGGAGGACAAGTTCGACATTAAGGGGAACCGGCTGTTTTATTTGGCTCTGGCGCCGGAGCTGTTTGCCGGTGTGGCCAATAACCTGAAGCTGGGGGGACTTTTGGAGGGCAGAGGCTGGAACCGTCTGGTGATCGAGAAGCCCTTCGGGTATGACCTGGAATCCGCTGAAAAGCTCAACCGGCAGATCGGCGAGGTATTCCGTGAGGAGGAAATCTTCCGGATCGACCACTATCTGGGCAAGGAAATGGTCCAGAATATCGAGATTATCCGGTTTGCCAATGCCTTCTTTGAACCGTTGTGGAACAACAAATATATTGCCAATATCCAAATAACCTTAAGTGAGACGGTAGGGGTGGAGGAGCGGGGGGGCTACTACGACCACTCCGGCGCCATCCGGGATATGGGACAAAACCATATGCTTCAAATGGTCACCATGATGGCTATGGAGCCGCCCTCCAGGCTGAATCCCGAGGATATCCGCGACGAGAAGGTGAAGGTGCTCCGTTCCCTG
>JAQSYT010000445.1 GCA_029256065.1 Paenibacillaceae bacterium | reverse complement strand
GGCCAGAATCATGGAGCAGCCGATGATCATAATAAAAATTAAAGTAAGCCGCCAACGAAATTTATGCATGGTTAGAATACCTTCTCCTTCAACCGCGCCAATTTGGAGATGGAGCTTTCGTCCACCTCAGCATGAAGGCTTCCACCGTGAGAATCCATGGTCACTATCGCTGCGAAACCCTCACATTGCAAATGCCACATCGCCTCTGGCACTCCAAACTCCTGCAGGAAATCCACACCCTCCACCTTCTTCAGGCACTTGGCATAAAATTGGGCCGCACCCCCGATGGCATTCAGATACACCCCGCCATGCTCCTGGAGAGCCTTCAGTGTTTTCGGGCCCATGCCGCCTTTGCCAATGACAGCGCGGATGCCGAACTTCTTCATAATATCCCCCTGATAGGGCTCCTCCCGGATGCTGGTGGTGGGTCCTGCCGCTTTCACATGCCATTCCCCCTGCCCATCCTTCGCCATCACCGGCCCGCAATGGTATATCACGGAGCCGTTCAAATCCACCGGCGAGTCATGGTCCATCAGATAGTGGTGAAGGGCATCCCTGCCGGTATGGATCAGGCCGTTAACAATAACCACATCTCCCACTCGCAGGCTGCGGATTTGTTCCTCCGAAATAGGCGTGTTCAGAATAATTTCCCGGCTGCCCGCTTCTTCCTTCTGGGCGGCATTGTCTGCCTCCGCTGCCCGCTCCGCAGCCGGAGAAGGCTCATACACCCATTTTTTGAAGGCGCCGGTTTCCCCGTCAAGAACAGCCCCCTGCCGCCGGTAGGCCCAGCAGTTGTAGGCCACAGAGACATAGAAGCTGGCGGGAAGCCTGTTCGATACGCCAATTTTGCAGCCCAGCAGCGTGACTTGACCGCCAAACCCCATAGTGCCGATGCCCAGGGTGTTGGCATGCTCCATGATATAGTCCTCCAGGCGCGCCAAATCCTCAATTTCGTTCACATCATCCACGGTCCTGAACAGCTGATGCTTCGCCAATTCGTAGCCTGTGGTCCGGTCACCGCCGATGCCCACACCGATGAAGCCTGCACTGCAGCCCTGGCCCTGGGCCTGATACACAGCATGGAGAATGCACTTGCGGATGCCGTCCAGATCACGTCCGGCCTTCCCCAGCCCTTCCACCTCACAGGGGAGACTATACTGGATATTCTTATTTTCACAGCCGCCGCCCTTCAGGATCAGCCGCACATCAATTTCATCTTGCTCCCATTGTTCAAAATGGATCACCGGCGTACCAGGTCCAAGATTATCGCCGCTGTTGGCTCCCGTGAGAGAATCCACGGAGTTCGTGCGCAGAATGCTGTCACGGGTCGCCTGGGCCACCGCCTGGCGGACCGCTTCCTTCATGATGATCTGGTTGGCTCCCACCGGAACATGGATAATAAAGGTCGGCATGCCGGTATCCTGGCAGATGGGAGATACATTGCAGTCGGCCATACGGATGTTTTCGGCTATGGTTGCCAGGGAGAGCGCCGAGCGGGTTCCTTCATCCTCCTTGAGCCTGGCGGCTTCAATCCGGCCTTGAACATCCGCTGGCAGCCGGGTGGAGGTTTCCACAATCAATTTGTAGATGCTTTGTTGAAAATCCTTCATCCTAAGCAGTTCTCCTCTCATTGTCAACATCTCTTTTTACGCCTATAATAATGATGGCCTGCTCTGTATAGTCCCGTCCATGCCAAAGCCCGGATAAAATTTCGGAAGCTTTTTCCGGTATTTCATCCGTCGTGGTTATACCGCTGCAGCAGCTGCGTAATGTCTCTTCCGCTATTATACGATTTTACTGAAAAAACCGCTAACCCCAATTCAATTTACTGCGGTACAAGGATTTATCTCAAGCAGAAGGGAACCGCCCCACCATGAAAAAGCTTATTTTACGCATCAGCCTGTTATGCTGCCTTGGCCTCACTATGGCCGTCTCTTCATTAAGTGCCTTCGAGCCGGATATTTTGTACCAGGATCAGGTGGTTGTACTTATGTACCACCATGTCAGCGATACCGTGAAAGGACCAGGCACGATCACCACTGAGTTGTTCCACAACCAGCTCTCATTTTTGGAAAGCCGGCATTATAACTTCATTTCCCTGGATGAATTCAAGGCTTATATGGAGGGCGCTTCCGTTCCGGACAATGCTGTCCTCGTCACCTTCGACGACGGGTATGAAAGCTTCTATACCAATGCGTACCCGGTGCTTCAGGAGCTGGATATCCCCGGCGTAAGCTTCGTTATTACCGGAACCATTGAGGAGCCTCTCGCGGGCACAACCCCTTTTATGAACCGTGAGGAGCTTACGAAGCTGGGCAAACGAAAGGGCTTCATTGAACTGCAAAGTCATACCGACAGCCAGCATGAAAAGCAGAACGGCAAAGCTTATCTGACCCACCGCCTTCAGCTGAACGGACGGACGGAAACCGACGGCGAATACAAATCCCGGGTCACGGTCGATACCGTGACCTGCCGGAAGAAGCTGGATTCCTATGCGCCGGGAAGCGGCGATACCATGGCCTACCCCTTCGGGATCTATAATCCGGAAGCCATCACGGCTGTTCAGGACGGGGGTATCCGCTACGCCTTCACGGTCATGCCCAAGATTGTGACCCGCCATTCCGATCCCATGCGTCTGCCGCGGCTTAATGCAGGCAGCCCCTATGTACAGCCGGAAACCCTGCATAATATGATTATGCGGCGGGTTACTGCCGTGAAGGATGCCGGCGGAGAGGAAGCGGCTCTCAGGGAAACCATGGAGCAGCTGGGCGGCGAATTGTACAAGGACAAAACCGATAATCAGCTGGGCATGAATTATAATGGGACACTGTACAAGTTCAGCCCCGACAAAGCCACCGTCACCCGGTTGTCCGACAAAACCGAATTTACATTGGATAGGCCGCTCTACGTCGAGGGACGCCGATCATATATTCTCTTGAAGGATTTGGAGCGGATTCTGGGAATCTCCATCCGCCTTGACGGGGATACAGGGACCTACACCACCGATCCTCCTGCCGAAAGCGACTCCGGAACAGAATCCTGATCAATTGAGTGCTGCAGACTGAGTCCGTTTGGCCGGATCTGCGGAAGCCTCCTTTTTGAACAAAACCCGCCTTTCTCTGACCTCGGGTCAGCGGCAGGCGGGTTTTCATGTTGTGCTAAATAAACAATTCCGGGAATTTCATCAGGAAAATAATGATCAGGAAGCAAGCGCCTGCCAATGTGCTGAATAAGCGGATTTTGCCGTATTCGGACGCGCCGCTTTTGCCTTGCAGCACTGCTTCCTTATAGCGCTTGAGAGGCTTGGCCATCATGCCGGTAAAAGCCGCTACGGCCAGAAAAACCAGCACAATCAGAACCATCCACAAAACAGAATAATCAGCTGTCTGCAAGAGGTACCCTCCGGTCAGCAGCTGGACCACCAGCAGATACATGCCGATTCTGTTGGCGGAGGCCAGAAGCCCTGCATACCCTGCCTGGCTCTGTGCCGCCGGTCCAGACAGACGACCCACCAGAAAGGGGAGCAGCAAATAAAAGCCCATTCCAATAGATGCTACCAGATGCAAAAACAAAAATGCCTTTTCCAATGTGCATCCTCCTAGTCCGCGGTTTCCGCCCGCGTTTATCCATCTTATCCATTGCTTATCCAGCAGTAGTATACTTGATCATGGACAGCCATGCAATTTTTTACGTGTTTGCTTCAGCTCCATCAGTCTACGCAAACCCCGTCCGGATACTGTGCGCCCAGTCCGGCCTTCCGTTGGATTCAGCCATCGCCGCTGCCGCGTTCC
>JAQSYT010000444.1 GCA_029256065.1 Paenibacillaceae bacterium | reverse complement strand
CTCCAGCCGAGAGGCATCCTCGCTTCATTATACGCTCCAGCCTGCTCTGAATGGCTCCAGTACACTCCGGTGCTTTCACCAAACCTGCAAGCTACTCATGCTGAAAGCCGTCCTTCGGCGTTCCCGGCTCCTTCGGCTCAATTTCCGGAGGGATAGGCGGGATGGCCTCCGGCTCCTTCAGAGGCGGCACCGACTCCGGCGGCTCCACATTGGGCACAGACTCGGGGATTTCATCAGGCGGCACCGATTCCGGAACATCACCCGGCCTGATTTCCGGCTCGGGCTCCGGCTGGAAGGGAATATTCAAATTCAAGTCAAGATTGGACATATGGGCAGCCTCCTTTTAATGGGGGTATGCCCCTTTTTACCCCATTCCGGCGGATGGCAATCAAGAAAGGCAGCTGTACACATACGGATATGCCATTAGAGACTCCAGACCGGAAACCCCGGGAATCTCCGTCCAGCCATCCGCGGCCAGCGGCCGGGAGGTTAGGGCAAACAAATGTCCGTCAAACCCGAACAACCGGACATCCTCAGGAAGCCGGGCCTTTTCCCATTCCCGAGGATGCTCGCCGCCGAAAGGAGGTGTCACATACGACTTATGCGCCACATAAACGGGAATGCCATATTCCTCCCGGTTGCGGATATCCGACTCCAGCGCCTGGACCAGAGCCTTCCGTTCATCACGCACCAGATTATCCCGGAGGGATTGGGCCACCTTCATCTGGTGTAAAACCGGCGCAATATTGCCTGCTACCGTCTCGAATAACAGCACCTCCTCCTCCAGCAGGCTTCCCTCTGTTTCCAGAATCACCAGAAACCCCAACGGGTACGGATCATCCATCAGCACCACCCTGTTTTTGACAGCCAGTGGGGCCCAGACAAGACAGCTCGCTTCCCCGGTCCATGCTGCCGTTTCCTCTGGCAGGTAACGTTTGGCCCCTGCACGGGTGTAATCGGCAATCGTCGTCCCCTCCAGCAGCGCAGGGTGGACTTCCCCCAACGAGACCAAGATTCGGCCCACAGGATTGTCCGCCTCCCAAAACCCTACCGCTTCCTGCACTACGTACCCGCCGTCCTGCCGCAAGGCGATCAGCGCCTTTTTCAAACCAAAGGCCAGGTGAAGAGTCTTCATCGTAAAATAGCACAGCTCCTCCGGCGAGGATACTTCATTTACGTTTTTCACCAATCGGTTCAGCGTTTGCAGATGCCGCAGCTGCTTTTGGGCGCTGGCCCGCTGGTAATCCGCCTCCTGGTAGGAAACGGCATTGGAAATGGCCACCACCGCAGAATTGGCCAGAGATTCCACCAGCTCGAAGATGCTCTCATCGTATTGCCGCTGGTCGTTGACCGGTTTGCTCAGTGTCACCATCCCCACAATATGGGTTTTGACAATCAGGACAATAAATTCAGCCTCCAGCCGGTCAAAATGCCCGCAGTCCACAAACAGCTCCTCCAGGAGCTTCCGGTCCCGTTCCATATGGAGAACAGCAGGGCCGTTATAGTGTGTATACTTTAATTGAAAATCGCCGAAAAACCGGGAATAGGAAAGGACATCCCGGAAGCCCGTTATAGCCAGGCGCAGGGTTGCGGGGTCCACAAGTCCGAAGGCAGTGATTTTGCTGGTGGTGACCTCGCTGAAAATATCCGTTGCCGTCTCATGCAGCTTGGCCAGAGAAAGCTCCGAAAGCATCACCCGGGTGCTTTGATTAATGGCGAAGAGATTGAAGTTTTTCTGATCCAGCCGGTTGTTGGACTGGAGCAGCTCCATCAGATGGACGCTGTTTTCCAGCGAATGGTTAATAAGCCGCATCACCGCACCGGACAGGATCAGATCCGAATCGGCGAATTCCCCGGCATGATTGCCGTCCGACAGAATGAAGCCGTGGAGACGGTCGTCAATGATCAAGGGCATCATCCAGCGGGGACGCAGCCGCTCCACATCTCCGGCGGATAAAACCTGCTCCACCTCCTTGGTCAGAACATGGCCCCGGAATACGGGGACCTGCCGAAGCTCCTCGGAGTCCTCGATGGAATAAGCCTGAAGCTCCCGGTAAAGCCGTTTTTTCTTCATGACGAAGCGGCCGGAGTCAAGGATAAACAGTAGTGAACCGTTCAGGGTCAGAATTTCGTTCACGAAGTCAAAGGAATAATAGGCAAGCTGCTCCGTATCGAAGCGTTGGGTAAACAGCTCAATCGCCAACAGCAGCGCCTCAAACCGGTAAGACATGCGGTCATTCCATTCCACAGCCAGCGTCCCCACCCCTATTCATGAAAAAATGTGTTTTTCTCCACATAAAAGCTGCCGGCGGTGATCCGCTCGATCTGCTTGCCGATCTCCTTAATCTGAAGTATGGTTCTGGGAAATGCCTTCATCATGACCATAACCTCCCCGTCCCCCTTTGTACTCATATAAGCGGCCAGCTTCAGGCGCTCCTCCTCCAGCTCCATCACCCGCTCCGCCGTGTGCTCATAACGGATGGTAAAGTCAAGGTACTCCTTCTTTTGCGAGTGCTTCAGCAGCTCCTCATAACCCTCGTAAATATCCACCTCTCTGCGCATATACTCCAAATCGGCCAGGGCCTTTTTATACTCCTGGAGAAGCGAGTCCATTTTCTTCAGAATGGCGCTGCGGTCAAAGCCCTCAACCGATACCTTGGTGAGAGATTCGGATTCGTTGCCTATGTAGGCGGCCACCAGCTTGATCTTAGCCTGCACTTCTCCGCCGATCAGCCTTCCCTTCCGCTTATCCAGATGAATATAGCGGGATTTCAGCCTGCAATTAATGGCATACAGTCCCACATGGATATTCTCCGCTGCTTCAATGGTGCAATCCTTGGCATGCTTCAAAAAGACGTTGCGCCCGGCTTGGACCACTGCCTTCTCCCGGCCGAAGATACCTCCCTTGATGAAGATATCTCCCTCCAGGGACTCGATCCGTGCCGCAGCTCCAACTCCCATTTCTCCAAGAACAGAGATATCCTTGGTTGCCGTAACAGTGAATCCGTCCAGGATCGTCCCCCGGATCTGGACATTCCCGTCATAGCTGACATTTCCGGTCTGCGGACCTACATCGCCGGGAATAATCAGCATCTCCTGGACAAAAATTTTACCGCCCGCCTTCTTAAGCGCTCCAGCCACCCGGGCACGCAGAACCTGCTTGCCTCCCTCCTGCTGCTCCACGATCGTACGCGCATCGTATTTCAGAGGCTCATCCCTGCCCCGTTTGGCAGGCAGCACTGCTCCGGCCAGATTGCGGCCGTCCATACCTGCACCAGGCGGAATTTTCTCTCCCAGCCAATCACCCGGCTTCACCTCATCAATAAATTGAAGCTCGAAAAAATCCGCAATGCCATCCTCCCGGATCACCGGACGGCGGAGAGACAGCTCGAAATAGGCCACCTGCGCATCGGAGCCCGGTACGGGATCAGTGCCCAAGGCCACCGTCCGTTTCTCCCGTGGAGCCAAGCCTGCATTCAACACCTCATACAGGATGCCATGGACCACACCGTGCTGCTGCAGAACTCCGATTATCCGGGCCGGCAGCCCGCCTCCTTCCCGTTCCAGCTCCTCTGGCGTTGCATTCAGTCTGACGGAAGCCTCCATAAGGTCCTTGCTAACCGTTACTTCCATAAACGGCTTCAACAGTCCAATCTCTGTTTTCCGGCCGGAGGCTTCCGTCAATGCAAGCTGCAAATTGGCGAATTTGGTGACGGTCAGCCGTGGAACCCGGTTCAGCACTGCTTCAAAATCCTTTAACGCAAATCCCGGCTTTGAGACTTGAATCCAAAC
>JAQSYT010000066.1 GCA_029256065.1 Paenibacillaceae bacterium | reverse complement strand
ACCAGCCAACAGCACAATACCCATGAAAGCGCATACTATTTTCCTTGCAAATTGGTTTATAAACATCCTGTCTCCACCTCTTCACATGGTTTTGTCTTCGTATACCCGGCTGGGCGCCCCGGTTCTTAATCAGCGGAGCGCAGCAGGGCACCGGTTCCTACATTTTTTGCGGAGCTGCAAATTCATCATTCATTTCGAAGGGCAACCGGAATACATCTCCCGCCTGATTGCAGAAGTACAGCCTCGAGTCGCTGCGCACCCCCGTGGCCCCGTCTGCCCAATAAGCATAAAAATCCGGATGGGCTCCAACCGGCTGCCTCACAAAGGTATGGTTATATGGGCTTCCGGCGGTAAGCTGCTTCTTTATGCTCCAGGCCGATCCCTCATCCCGGCTCTCCCAAGCCGCCACTTCCCCGCCGGGGTTCCACTTCTCCGGCCCGTCCTCTGTGGCGCCGATAATCCGGTAGGTTCCGTCCGGCTCGATATACAAGGAGCCATAATCATAGTTGTTGCCGCTCTCCGTAATCCTGTTGAATACCCATTCGTTTCCGGTCCACCGGGCCAGGCGCCAGGTCCGGGGACCATAGTCCGGTCCGCTCTGCCAGCCCCGGCTTGTGATATAGAGAATAACGGGGCGACCCTTGGAATCGTACTGGATATCCTTCAGATAAACCTTCAATCCTTTTGCCTCGTAATCCCGGATCATCGCCGGGTTTTTGACGGACGACAGCGGCATCTTCAAGGGCCGGCCGTCAACCGTGGTCCAGGTGGACCCGCCGTCCGCCGACTCCATGTAATACAGATTGGTCCGCCAATCCAATCCCCCCTCCTCCGGATGGTAATCGAAGGCGGAGCCCAGCTTGCCGGCGGCATACCGGGTCACCTGGTAATGCCCTTGTCCGAAGCGGGCCAGATCAGCCGGCGCCGACCAGCAACGGCCATCGGGGCTTTGGGCCACCCGCAAGCCTCTTCCTTCGTGATAATTGGTATGCATGAAGAGAAAACCCCGCCCGGGAGCATAATGCACCTGCGGATAGGCGAACAGATTCTGGGACACTGTCTCGAAATGGTCGATGCTGTAAGGCTCTGTGCTCCTATGGATGTAGGAACGGGTGGTCCATTCCCCGTGGGAGGGGGAGAATACCCAGATGTAGCCCTCCTTATCCAGGCTGATCACTGGATTGTCATGTGCATCCCCGCAAAATTTGTCCAGAACGATAGTCGGCTTGGGGACCATTCCCGTCTTGTGGTCGTAATAGGACACCATGTGGTAGATCATCTCCGGGGAGAAATCCCACCGCTCTTCCGAAGCCACAGGAACAGAACCCGCCCCGCCCCATACAAAAAATGTCTTATGCGCCTCGGGACTGTATACGGCCATAGGGGAATGCTTGCAGCTGTATGTTCCGAGCCCGCCACTGTACTTATAGCCGTACTCCGGATCGATTGGCTCCTGTCTGTGCCAGCAGCCCCGGTATCCGTTCATCTTCTTGCTGAAGACCCTCTGCTTCTCCGGAAGCGTCATGACTTTATCCGGGGCTGAATACTCCCCGTAAACCTTGCCGGGGATAATTCCGTTGACCGGCCGGTAATTGAGATTCATATCAGCAACAGACCTCCCTTTTATCGAATATGCGGGTCCAGTTCCAGCACCGCTTCCTCTGTGCCACCCAAGGAGCATGCCAGGTAACGCTTTAAGGTATGGAGCGTCCGCGGAACCTCCCGGTCATCCACCAGCCGGTCTGTAATGCGTACGGCTTCCAATGCCTCTTGTATCCGGGCCTCCGAATCGGCATCGTCCAAGGCTACCACAGCCCAGCCGGATTCCAACCGGGGGTGAATCAGGACGCCCGCTTCACTGCGGGAATAGAGAACCTGCCGCAGCCTCAGGGCATCCCCGTCACGGACGGCATCCAGCTTGACGGATATGCGTTCATCCGAGCCGGCTGTGATTCCCTTCAAAGCCGTGATCGCCACAGCCGCTTGGGGGTAAGCCAGCACGGTCCATTCCCTGCCTCCTTCTTCCGTGACAACCGTTTGCAGCTTGCCCCCGAACCGCTGAATCAGCCACTCGTCCGCCAGCTCCTTCACCTGATGGCTGACACTGCTCATGCTTCGGATGACCAATGCAGCAGGGCCGGCCTGAGCCGTACGTGTCTCGATCTCCGGGTAATACGGTTCATGGAACAAGGAAGGCTTCAGGTAAGAATGCTTGTAGTCCGTACCGGGGTGGGTGCGGACTTCATCGCCCAGGTCGGCATACCAACGCAAATACGAGACCTGCCGGTCCTTCACGCTGAAGCTGACCGGGAATGATTGCCATGCCAACCCCCAGGTGGGCCATTGATAGCTTCCCGGGATGACAGGAAACCGGCTGACGGTGCCCAAGCGGACATTATGCCCGATCCAGCTGTACGAATGTGCATCATCAAAGATCCGCTCACGTCTGGTCCGGGGAATCGGCTGACAGGCTGCTTCGGGCACTCCGGCAGCGAATTCAGGCTCGAACAGCATGAGCGTGACCAATTCATTCAGATTGAGTACCATTTCCGCGGCTTCTTCCAGCCCGCTCACGCCTGCAATCGCCCACAGCAGACTCTTGCGTTTGGTCTCTCCCTTGAAATTATAGCTCCTGATAGAAGGAACCGGCTCTTCTCCCGCATGGAAGCGGAGGATTTCCTGCAGCTCCCCCATCCTGCCGTCCAACTGCCCTGCCAAGAACGGTTCACGGCCCTGAAGCACCATGACGGCGATTCGCAGAGCATTCATCATAACACCCTGGTAAACCAGACTGATGTTTTCGCCCCATCCCCAGCCTCTCCGGGCAGTATATTCCTCCCACCGTTGGAAGAAGCGAATCCCCTCCGCGATATATTCTTCCTGCTTGGAGAGCATGGCGACGGCCAGCAGCATGGCTCCATCGCTCATGGTTTTATTGGGATAGTAGCTTTGGGGCTCCCGGCACTCCTTGCTGAACCAGACAGCTGCATGGGCCAGCATCCGGTCCATCGCTTCCGTGTGCTCACGGGGGAAATCATCCGGGCAGCAGAGCCGGGCTGTCACAAGCGGCATCAGGATGAAGAAGGCTGCATTGGAATCCTGGATTTCCGTTTCCTCCCTATACCAGCGGAACCCTCCGTATTGGGGATGGGCTGCGTCTGTAATCTGCAGCTCTGCTATTGCCTCCAGCATCTGCAGACCCGCATCGGGGGCAAGCTTGCCCAACAGCGTTCCGAATGTATAATACCCCGCAGAGTATCTGCCCTCATGACAGCATTCCTTCTGCGCCATCTGTCTTGTATGACCAGGCCGGTCGTAACGGACCAATCCCTCCTCCAGCACCGCTTCCGCGGCGGCAGCATCGAAGCTGTGTTCCATCACAAGCCTGATTTCCTCGTTCACATGTGTCCCTCCTTCGATCCTGATACAGGAAAAGGCGTCCCGATATGACACGCCTTTCCCTGTTCCTTCATAATTATTTTTGGGCAGCCGCCATCTTGTATATATCCGCCATCAGGATTGCAGACCCCTTGTTCTTGTCGTACCACTGGGCATAGAAGTCATCCACCTTGGCGCCGCCCGCTTTTTCCCATGACGCCTTGGAATCATTGATAAACTGCTCCACGGTGTAGGACTTGCCGCTGACAATCGCCTTGTTGGCCGCATCAAGAATCGTTTTGTTGGCGTTAGTGTTGATGGTGGCCAGCTCCTGCGGCAGGTTGGGCAGGTAAGCCTTCTGAGTCACGCCGACCATCGGAGCGCCCGGGTTCATATAGATGCCTTTTGCCAGCTTGACGATATCGGCAAGAGCTTTCTCAGTGGGCGTCGGATTCACCTTGTTTTCCAAGCCGTAGCACTTGCCCACGATCGGCTGGAGCATGTTCATATCACGGTTGTAGTCCCGCTCCTTCTTGTTCTTCTCCGCGTCGATGGCTTCCGCGCAGCCCTCCGGAGTCGCCTTGTAGTGTACGCCCTCCAGACCGAATTCAATGGCTTTGGTAAACTTCTCGCTGGCCATAAAATCGATCTGGCCCATCACCGCCGCCGGGTCCTTCGCAGCTGCATTCACCATGCCTGTCATTTGTATCGGACTGGAAAGAAGAGGGCTGAATTGTCCGAACTGGGTTTTCGGCAAAGCCATCGGAATGACCTCGGCCTCCGGAACGTTCTTGATCAGTGTTTCGTAGGTTTTCAGTTCTGCACCGTTGCCGCCGTAGATCCCCAGCTTGCCGGTGATCCAGGCCTGCTTCTGCTTCTCTCCGTTCTTGTCGGTCACGAAGTCCTTGTCGGCCACGCCAGCGTCATACAGATCCTTCTGGAATTGGATGGCTGCCTTGATGCGGTCCCAGTTATGGACAACCTTGTCATTCTCCAGAATCCACGGTACTTGGTCGGTGCCGAACAGGGTAAAGCCGGTTCCGTACATATGGTTCAGCACGATACCTGCCACGAAGCTTAAGCCGATGCCCTGGGTGTCCGCCTTGCCGTTGCCGTCGGGGTCCTGGGTGGCGAAGGCTTTGGCTACGGCCATAAGCTCCTCCGGTGTGGTCGGTACCTTCAGGTTCAGCTTCTTCAGCCAGTCATTGCGGATAAAGAGATAGTGCTGAGGGTTGATATCCAGCGCACGGCCCACCAGATACAGCTTGCCGTCATCCATGGTTCCGGCTTTCTTCAGCGTCGGGTATTTATCCAGCATGGCCTTGTATTCCTTGCTGTTCTTGGCGATCAAGTCATCTAGGGGCATCAGCTGCTTCTGGTTGTACAACTGGCCCTGATAAGCGGTGTCGTATTCAAAGATTAAATCCGGCGCGGAACCGGAGGCAAACAGCACGTTAAATTTCTGCAGGGATTCGAAGCGGGGAACGGTTACATACTTCACATCATTGGGTCCGTTCTCATTAACCCACTTGGTCCAGCGGTTATTGTCCATGGTTCCTTCCTCGGCCGGAACCGTTCCACGGTCATACAGCGATACAGCAATGGAGCCGCGCTTTACGGGAACTGTACTGGCCGTACTGCCGGTGCTTGCTCCCGCGGTTGGCGAAGCATCCCCGGCGTTATCCTTGGTGCCCTTGTCTTCTCCGCAGCCTGCTGCCGCAACTGCCAACACTATAGCGGCAGCAGCTGCGCTGAGTGTTTTCAGCCATGTTTGTTTGTTCATTGTCGAAAAGACCTCCCTTTATTCCCTCTTATAATTGTACTCCAACTCCACATATTCAACTGCGGCGGCCCTCCGGCTGTTATCCCCTAACCGTTTTTTTACCCCTTAATGGCGCCAATCATCACCCCTTTAACGAAATATCGTTGAAGCATCGGATATACGAGCAGCATCGGGATAATCATGATCATGATGC
Organism: Paenibacillaceae bacterium; assembly: GCA_029256065.1. Lineage (GTDB taxonomy): Bacteria > Bacillota > Bacilli > Paenibacillales > NBRC-103111 > Paenibacillus_AR. The sequence continues at coordinate 13,277 of JAQSYT010000066.1, read as the reverse complement.
CTGCTGCCTTGATGCCCTCCGGCGTAATATTGTTAACCTCCTCCTGATTCATGGTGTTCAACTCCTGAAGCACTGACTGGCTTTTGATCATCTGCTGAATCAGGACTGTCAGGTTGTACTTCTCTGCGCTGTTCATGTAAATCAGCACGTTGAAGAAGGCATTCCAATAATGCACACCATAGAACAAGGCGATAGTGGCAATCATCGGAACGGAAAGAGGCAGCATGACGCGGAGCAGCACCCGCCACTCCCCTGCCCCGTCAATCCGGGCTGCCTCCACCAGCTCATCGGGAATATTCTCGAAGAAGGAGCGCATAATCAGCATATTGTACGTGCTGACCAGTGCCGGCAGCCAAAGCGCGCCGTAGGAATCCACCAGACCCAGCTGCTTGATGACCAGATAAGTGGGAATTAGCCCCCCGTTGAACAGCATGGTGAACACGATAATCAGCGTCAGGGAGCGGCGTCCGTAGAACCATCTTCTGGACAGGGGGTACGCGGCGCAGATTGTAAAACCCATACTCAGTGCCACGCCAACCACGGTGATCGTCACATTGTTGCCGAAGGCATTCACAATCGGCGTGCCATCGAACAATAATTTATAGGATTCCAGTGTCATATCCACCGGCCAGAAGGACACGAAGCCAGACATAACGGCGTCCTTGCCGCTTAAGGAGACAGAGGCCAGATTCAGCAGGGGCAGCGCGCACATCAAACCTGCCAGGGACAGGAGGATGTAGTTGACGGTATAAAACACCTTTTCTCCAAATGAAGCTCTCATCGTATCCTCCCTCTCACCACAGTGACTTATTGAAGCGCTTGGCAATGGAATTCGTTAGCATAACCAGTGTAAAAGCAACCAGAGATTCGAACAGTCCAAGCGCCGTGGTCAGGCTGAACTGGCCGCCTTGCAGTCCAATCTGGTAAATATAGGTGCTGATAACCTCGGAGATATTGGATACGATGGGATTCTGCAGCACGTATACCTGGTCGAAGCCAACCTCCATAACCCGGCCCATGGCGAGAATCAGCATAATCACAATAGTAGGGCTGAGGCTTGGCAGGGTGACATGCCACATTTGCTTGAATTTACCGGCGCCGTCCATTGCTGCCGCCTCGTACAGGCTTGGGTCGATGGTAGTCAGGGCGGCCAGATAGATAATGGCATTGAAGCCTGTATCCTTCCAGATGCCGGAGCCAAGGAACAGGGATACCCACGACCATTCATTAAACAGAAAAGCGAAGGGTTCGCTGCCCGTGAGCCTGCCCAGCACATTGTTGACCACGCCGCTTTGGGCGAACAGGGTGATGACGATCCCCCCGACAATGACCCAAGAGAAAAAGTACGGAAGATATACGAGCGTCTGCACAATTTTCTTGAACCACATCTTCCGTATTTCATTGAGCATGATAGCAAGAGCGATCGGGAACGGGAAACTGACAAATACGGATAAAAGGCTGAGCATCAAGGTATTGCGGATAATTTGCACAGATTGGGCTTGGGTAAACAAATTATTGAAGTTCTCCATCCCCACCCAGGGACTGCCCAGGATGCCGTCATGAAAATTGTAATTCTTGAAGGCAATGACGAGTCCCATCATCGGTGTGTACTTAAAGGTCAGATAAAATACGGCCACAGGAATAAACATAATCCACAAAGGAATATTATGCTGGAACCGCTGGGTCTTCCAGAACGGAAGCTGTCTAACGGGAACCGCTGAGCCGTCCGCCGCTCCTGCACGGGGGTTGCTTAACGAGTTGAGCTTCATGCCGGACCTCCTCAAATCTTATTTGGTTTGTTGGCAACCCCAACATACGCGACAAGCTTGTGCAGCGGCAATATTCAATTTTCCCGTATACAAGGATTTCTGCGGTTAACTTCACTGATGTACAGCAAAAAACCGCCCACGGGGGCGGTCTGCGAAACTTGGTTTGTCTGTGTCTGTGTTTTCCCCTGATATGCAGGGTTCACCTGTTCTCCGAAACGGCGCTCGCTGCTGCCTCATCCTTATCCTCATCCTTATCCTTGTCCGCCCCTTGTGCGGGTTTCCCGCTCCTTGCGGTAATCTCCCGGGGTTGTGCCTACACTCTTCTTGAAAACCCGGATAAAGGACATGGTATACAAATATCCCACATTCTCGGATATGCTCTGCACGGATTCCTGGGAGTGCTCCAGCAGTTCCTTGGCACGCTCTATCCGCAGCCTGGTCAGGTAATCAACGAATTTCTCGCCGAATTCTTCCTTAAAAATCCGGCTTAGAGTCTTCAGGTTAATATCGAAGGCTTCGCTGATTTGAGCCAGTGAAAGATTGGGGTCGGTGAAATTTTCAACGATGAACTGCCTGACCGAAGCCGCCTGTGAATACTGCTCCCGGTTGGAACGGAGCGCCTGCAGCAGCTGGCCGGCCGCAAGCAGCGGCTTCAGCAAAGCTTGCTTGGCCTCTTCAACCCATTCATATTGTTCATGAACGGCCTGCAGCTTTTCCAGACCTTCCTGCTTCCAGGCATCCTGGAGTTCAACGGGCGCTTCCTGCATTTCCCGGGCAATTTGGGCCTTGAATACCCGGACGATCCGGGCAATATCATCCTTGCCGTAATCTCCGGACGCCATGGAGGTGAAAGAACGGTTAAAGCGCTCCTCCCAATCCGGGTTCCCCAAACGGAATAGCTGGGCGGCTTCCTTCAGCTCCTGAAGAAGGGCATCCATCTTCATTCCCTCATCATAGCCGCTCTGTTCCATGTAATGATAGACGTGGTTTGGCCCAGAGGATATTTTTCTGTCAACTGCCGTCACAGCCTGTTCATAGGAGGAGGACAGCATGAGAACATCGCCGATCTGCCCGCCGAAGCCGAAGGTAACGGTAAACTTCAAATATTGCTCCACCCAGAGTCTGGCCCGTTCGGACATGGATGCAATAATTTCATGGAAGGTCTGACCGCTATCACTTCCATCCTCCAGCTCCGCCTGGCCTCTCCAATAAAGCAGACCCAGACGATTGGGGGAAATCCACTCCGCCCAGAGCTTCACCTCCGACTCTGCGGTAATTTCCTGAATGGCGCTGCGGACGGTGAATTTGAAGAGAGACTGGTCCCTTGCATTGTATTCTGCCACGAAAGCTTCGTAATAGTCCATTTCCACAATGCCCACAATGGCCTGTTCAAACGAGAAGGCAATACCCAGCTTCTGTGCTTCTTCATTCAGTTTGCCGCGGGGGAGCACTTGAACTCCCTCCAGCAGTTCCTTAAAGAAATAGATCCGCCGGTACAAAAGTCCCTCGGCCTCCTGCTGCTCGAAGTTATTCGTTCCTTCGATCAAGCTCTCCAGCGCATGGTCGATAAAGGCAAAGTCATCGTCCTCCTCCGTCCGTTTAAGCAGACTGTTCTTCCGTTGGCCGAAGGCTTGAACCCGGTTAAGCAGCTGCTCCAATGGACGGTAGTGCCGGTGACTGATATAAGTCATGGCCACGATACCGCCAACAACCACGATAAAGCCGAATACGAACCACACATATGTAAAAGAGGACAGCAAGGGAATCCAGTTGCCCTTCTGCAAGCCCATGCGCAGCTGAAAGCCTGAATAGGCAGACCTTACGTACACATCATCAAGCTTTTGCTCCGCCGTACAGGAAATCCCCGGGTTGGCAAAGCTGTTGCCGGATTCATCAGCCAGGCATACCCTGGCGCCGCCGTCAATCTGCATATCCCGCACTAAGGCCTGCAAGGAGCTGGAGCGTATATTGATCACGATCAGACCCTGCTCACCGGAGTAATAGGGAATTCGCTTCCCAAGCGTCACAACCGGCCTGTTCTGTTCGTCCCCTGCAAACACACGCAAATTTCTGATTCCGCTCCACATATAGGGCTTCTTCATGCCCATAGCCTGACGAATAAATGACGTATCGCCGAATTCGTCAATCTGGGAGGAAAAGGATTGCATCAGCACCTTCCCGTCCGACTCACGGTAGAGATACACGGAATCGATTATCGGCAGTGGAGCCATATAGTCCAGCAAGGCATTGGTTGTCAGATAATAATCGTAGGTGCCCCGCAGCTCCGCTTCATCAAAATAATGAATAACCTGCTCGTTGAGCAGCAGTCCCTTGCTGGCCATGGTTTCAATATTCTGCAGCGTAGCATCCACAATCTGCATCACCTGACCGCCAAACACCCGGTTGGCCTGGATGGTTTGCCGTTTGGTTGTTTCGTTCAGCGTGAGGAAGAACACCAGGATGAGGCAGAATACAACTGCCAAGAGGATGGGCAAATAAGATAGGATCAGACGATACAGCCATTTTTTCTGCATGCTGCTATTCTCTCCCGTAGGCCGGACGTATATCGATCCTCACCATCTTAGCTCATAAGACAGTAAAAAAACATATTCACCTTTCTCGTTAATCGGTCTTCGTATCCAAAAAAGCAAACAAACTCCCGGCATCTGCGTACCGGGAGTTTGTTTGCTGCCGCTAAATTAGATAACCCAAGCGCGAGAAATAATGACCAACAGAATGAAGAGTACAAGGATCACACCCGTAGTTGTAAAACCGCCTGCACAGCTACAACTTCCAACTCCAGCTAATGACATAACGCCACCTCCCTCCATGTCTTCTTCAGCATTCTATGTGCCGAAGCGGATGGGGGATTGGACGTCTTAAAAAAACTGTGCAAATTTAATTAATTTCTATGCCTACGGAAACGGATGGGGATACGGATTAAGCTCATCCGGCGTCAGCCTGCGGTCTGCATAGCCTAGCTTCATCGGCACATCAAGCATTCTGTCAAGACCCGTCAACCGGGAAAGGTGATGTCCAAATGTCATGGGCAGCATTCCCGGAATCAGCACTTTTACACAGTGTAGTCCATTGTGGAGCGTTTCACTTGACGACTGGTCAATTACAATGACCTCCAATTTCAGGCTGCGGAAAACCTGAAGCAGTTGTTTCAAATCATCCGTTAAATCGTTATGCCCCGGCACGGGATGAAATTCCTCAGCGAAGGTTCGGAGAGGACGCTGTTCGTCCAGTAAGAACGAGAGTCTATCCGCCGCTTGCGGCAAGCTGTACAGCAGAGCATGATCCTCCATCTGCTGCACCAGATAGGAGTCATCCAACATGGCTTCTGCTTCCACTCCGCGCTTTATCCAGCGTTCCTCCACCATCGAGATCGTGCTTGCCAGCTCCTGCAAGGCGCTCTTGGCTGCCTGAACCGGGTCGAGATGTGCTCCCGCGGAGCAGACGAGCTTCACTCCCTGCTCCGCGCCGTTCATCGCTAATGCCCAGATGCCCGGAATTTTGTTTTCCGTCGTCGTGTTATACAAACGCACCTCATATCCAGCTACCGCCTGCAAGCGGTCGATCATCATGGTCAGCTCCCGGTCTCCCGAAGAGTAATGGTCAAGCCGCGGAACAGGCAATCTGGCATACCAGGTCATCAAGAACGAATCGCGCTCGACCACCTCCAGAATTCCGTGCAAAATTGCCTCCTCCAGGCTCCCTCCGATGGCGCAACCGTTGGAGTTCTCATATACGTATCCCCCTCCATAGCCCAGGCTGTAATATGCCAACAGCTCGGGAACCAGGATGGAGCGCTCCTCTAAAAACGAATACCCCCAGACCCAGTCCATCGGGGAATCAGCATCAAACGGCAGGAAGGGAAAATCCGGTTGCTCGTACTGCTCCTTCGCATGGAGTCCTACCCTCGAAGGGTCCATTGCATGTTCTTTCAGGTGGGAATAGCTATCGAATACAACCGTTCGTTTGCCGCGTGGAGTAAGACCGCAATACCGCTCCAAACCCTCTAATATTGCTGCCTGCTCGCTATCCGCATACGAATGTGAACGGCCTCCCGTTACTTCATCGGACATACTCAAAGGAAGATTTGTGACCGCGCTGGCAAAGGCCGATACAAGATCCAACTGCTTGTCATTAAAAAGTCCGGTTTGACTGTCCCAATAATCCTTACACAGAACCTTCTGCAATTCACTCATCGAACGGCAGCGGTAGCTGTGCGGGCTGAGCTTCAAACACGGTCTTAGCGATATTTCAGCCGCCTCCGGTGTATCATCCGGCAATTGGCCGCAAATTGGACAGACCGCATCAGGAAGGACATAGTGAATTGTAGTATTTAAATTATTGAAGTCGACTAAATAGACATGTCCCTCCAAATCCGTATGCTCCCGCCGGAGCACCTTGGCTGCCTCCGCTGAAAGGATATGAGCCATATGCCGGTATCCCGCAGAGGACAACTTTTTTGGAGGAGGAGGAATGTAATCGGGTACGACCAGGCTCATCATCAGATCACTGATTTGTTCCCGATCACGTCCCGCCATGGAGCGCCGGATCTCCGCACATTGGGAGCAGCCGGCCTTTCCAGGACGCACCAAGGGCCCTACTACTCCTGCTCCGGAAGAGGTATATGCACATAGCCAAAGGGTCCCTCGTGGCTGCAGCAGCCCTTCGGCCTTGAGGTTAACCGAGGAGTCCTCTTGATCCTGCAGCACCAATACCAATTCTGCAGGTGGCAGAGCTTCGCTGAGATCAGGTCTGCGTACCAGCTGGAAGCCGGACAAATACCTGCACACCGTGTCCGCGAGTATTCCTTCTCCAACGATAACCAGGGTATTCAAGCGGATTCCTCCTCTCTCATCATTACGCCATATACCCCGAACGGCCCTTCCCTGAGGAAAGCTTCGCTGCGCATATCGAAGACCTCCAGACCTATGCCGAACTGCTTCAAGGTCTGAACGGCGGACAGCGCCCATGACCCATGCTTTGGCGAATCGTCGGAGGAAATTATGCTGCCTTGCAGCGCCTGCCCCTTCCAGATAACAGCAGAAACCGCAAGGTCATCAGCCTTAAGCACGGCCTTCTGCAACGATTGGCGAAGCGCAAGGGTCAAGGTGAGGTCTGCACTGCCATACCACAAGCTGCCGGAACGGACCCAGACTACGGGGAATCCCAGCAGCGGCTCGCCGACGGCGATGAGCGGATCACCCTCCATGGTGCTCAGGGCTTGCAAATAAAACCGGCACCGGACATCCTCGATCCGTGCGCATTCCATACGCGTAACAGTCAGCTCATGGGCAATTGTCCATTTGCCCAGCTTGTTCGCCAAACAAGCTCTAAGACCCCTTCCGACTGCCTCGGCGAAGGTGCCTGCTCCAACGCCAATATATTCCGGCTGATAATCAAACAGCTCTGAAAAAAGCAGTGGCACCATCCGGGCGGCATAAGCCTCCAGTCCCGCCAGTCCCGATTCCCTCCGCGCATCTACATGCGTCAGACAGCTGCTGACAATTGCCGGCAAAAGCTGCGTTGGCCCCTCCGACAACGGGTCAGCAGGCTGAACCAGGCACTGGGCCAGCGGAAGCTGGTTTAAGCCCCCCTCCTCCCACACATGGAAGATGCCGGATACCTTTGAAGTCAGCCCGTTGAAATAGGCAAGCCACTCCTCGGGGTCCGCAGGCTCATGACTTGTTTTGAGGCCAAGCTCTACATCGGTCACAGGGAGGGCTGGTTCATACCCGGTATCCAGTGGATGAGTGAGGAATGAATGCCAGCCTCCATTTAGCGTGACCGGGTCCAGTAAATAACATTGATTGCTGCAATCCGCTTCTTGCTCACCCGCAACCTCTTTATGCCATTCGTAGACGATCAGATTGGATAAGATGGCTGCGGCCGTGGGGGTGAAGTCCTGAGGCCCCCTATCCCCGGAAAAGACGGAGCAATGAAGACGCCGCCATGCCGATTCCCAACGGCCATCCCCACCGGGATGAAGCAGTGGCCCGGCTATTCCCATTCCTCTAAAAGCAATGGCAGGAAGCATCGGCCTCCTTGCTGCCATGCAGGCCTGCTGAAGCTTCCGCAGTTCCTCCAAATCGCCATGCTGCGAAACATAAAAGATGAATTGGAATGGCAAAACGATAGCTTCCCAATCGGGTTCCCCGCCTCCCGCTGGGGCAAGGATATCCAGTGAAGCCTTCGGGTCGCTGTGAAGAGTTTGCTCCACTAGCTTCTTAAGTCCCGCCGTATCTGTAGGCTGCGCGCTTGATAAGAATATAGTCATTCGGGATAACCCGGATTCATACCAGGCTTCAACTAGCGAGAACAGGATTGGACCGGAACCAACCGCCAGCACACTATCATCCAAAGAAGACACTCTGTAAAACCTCCATCCTCCACTTCTTACACCATGAGGCATCTGATCAAACTGTAAAAAAGACATATAAATACTAATTTAAAGTATGTTGCTAATCCCTTTTCTATGACAACGCCCAAGTTATGCGTTTGTCAAGAAGCTGAGCCGCTTCCCCGTTTATACTTTCTGAAACTGTCAAAAAGCTCATATGGGGTCTTTCGAAGCTAACAAAAAAACAAGCCCCCCTGCCGGCAAGCGTATAACCGCTTATTTGCCGTAGAGAAGCTTTTACCTTTGCGTATAATTAAGGGTTAAGCCTGTTCCGTCTGGCGCTTCTGTCCCGGGCTCTTCTGCCCGATCAGGATCGGCAGAATCAGCTGGCAGATGGCGCCGCCCAAGAGGATAAAGGCCAGCTGCCGGCCCTCCACCTCCTGCAGCAGCAGGATCAGCGCCGTGATGGAGATCACCCGGCCCGTGTTCAGGAAGGTCTCCCGCAGTACCACCGACTCCACCCGGAAGTTGCCCTTCAGGGGCAGCTTGCCTACGTGATTATAATAATGGGAGGTCAGGGTATTGCCCTGCAGCGGGTTGAAGAAGGAATACAGCACCATAAACGAAACTACTGTCCAGAGGGACAATCCCGCCAGTAGCAGGGATGCCGCGGCGATCAGGCCGACTCCGGAAATCCACAGGTACAGCGTGGTATGGCCGGGTTTAGCATAACGGGAGATCAGCATGCCCATAACAATGGTAATAAGCGAAAATAGCACGCTCATATACCCGATATGATCCTCTCTGGGCATAACCTGATACAGCAGGATATTCGGCAGAAACAGCATGATGCCCTGCAGCAGGCCCAATGCGAAAAATCCCCACAGCCCCCTCACCCACTCCGGGCTGCGCTTCATCATGGAGAGCGTATGCTTGAGGTAATAAGTCTTGTGCCGGGAGGGTTTGGCCTTGATCTTGAGGCTGCCCACCGCGGCCAGCAGGAACATGAAGAAGGCGATGCCGAAGACGATGATATAGCCGTGCAGTCCGTCGTTCAGGGCAATGACCCGGCCTGCCAGCGCGGGACCCACCAGACCGGCCAGCGTGAAGAAGATGCTGTTCATGGCCAGATAATGAATGCGGTTGCGTTCATCCGAAACATCGTACATCAGAACCAGGTAGCCAACCCAATAGAAGGCGCCGGACAAGCTGGCGAAAACGGCAAATAACGGATACCATTCCGCTACCAGCTCCTGCGCCGCCACCACGCATATATAGAAGGCGGAGATGAGAAGCAGACCCAGCCGGTAGGAGTACATCCGGTCGGTTTTTTTGGCGAGCCAGCCTCCCAGCATAAAGGCAAAAGGCGCAACGGCATAGTTGATAATATTGTACATGCCGTTCACCCAAAGGCTCTCCGTCAGCCGCCACAAATACAAGTTCAGAAAAACACCGGACATGGAAGCGCCGAATTGAAAAAAAGAATGGATCAGAAGCGATACCTTCGCCTCCCGGCCCAATCTGCGCTCAGGCGGCGGAACCGCGCGCCTTGCCCCAAAGCCTTTGATGAATCCCTGCAAACCTGCCCCCACAATTATCCGCTCCCACATCATGCTGTTATAAAGACAGTTCCACTACTTTCACTCATATTGTAACACAGCGTTCGTTTCCTTGATCTGCCGCGAAGGGGCATATTGCCCCCATAACGGCAAAAAACCTCCGGCTCTTCTGCCGGAGGCGGTATTCGCACGTTATCCCTTACTTTTTCTTCAGGTTATCCCATGTTTTCTGGAATGCGTCGAAGAGCTGCTCCTTGGAATTTTTGCCTGCCGCATACGCTTGCATGGAAGCGCCGAATTCCTGTCCCGCTCCGTCCGGGAATTTCATGAAGTTCCAGGACAGCAGCTTGTTATCCTTGGAGTAGCGGGTAATATCCGCGGCAATATCCCCCAGGTCCGCCGGGTCGGCAGGAATGTTGGTAAAGGCCGGGATAAACTTGAATTCCTTGGTGATATATTTTTTGCCGGCGTCGGAGGACACCATCCAGTTAAGGAATTCCTTAGCCTCCGCCTTGGCCTTGGACTTGTTCCAGACCACCCAGTTGTTGGGGACGCCGGTCAGGATCTTGTCGCCCTCTGCAGCATCCTCGCCGATCGGCATGGGCAGCAGGCCCAGCTTGATGTTGGGGTTGATGCCGTTAATCTGCACCTGAGTCCAGTTCCCCTGCTGCATCATGGCCGTTTCGCCCTTGGCGAACAGGGTAACCTGAGAGTTATAATCCGTGGTCAGCGGGTTTTTGTTGCCGTATTTCAAGGTAAGGTCATAGAGCTTCAGCCAGTTTTCCATCACCGCATTGCCCTTGAACTTCTGCGAGCCGTCGTTCAGCCCCTTAATGAAGGCGTCGGGTGTGGGCTTCTGGTTGGCGAAGGCCACGTTCAGGTTATGCAGGCCGAGAATCCACCATTCCTGATACCCGTTGGCAAAAGGGGTAATGCCCGCCGCCTGGAGCTTCTTGGCCGCCTCCTCCAGCTGGCTCAGGGTTTTGGGCAGATCCTTGATTCCAGCCTTGGCGAAGAGGTCCTTATTGTACACGTATCCGTAGCCCTCAATGCCCAGCGGCATGCCGTACAGCTTGCCGTCCTTCAGCATAGGCTCCTTGGCTACCTCCACCACATTTTTCACCCAGGGTTCGCCGCTCAGATCCTCCAGATGCTCCAGCCACACATCCCGTTCGGAATACCCGCCCACGTTGAAAATATCAGGGGCTTCATTGGCGGCAAATTTGGCCTTCAGCGCCGCACCGTAATCCGCACCGCCGCCCACAGTCTCAATCTCCAGCTTGACGCCGGGGTGGGAGGCTTCATACTCCGCCTTCATCTTGTTCATCTGCTCGGCAATTTCCACCTTGAACTGGAAGATCCTCACCGTGACATTCTTCTTGGCTGCCGGTGAGGCCGCTCCTGCCGCAGAGCCCGAAGCCGCTGATGCACCCGCCGCCGGAGTATCGCTTCCGCCTCCGCAGCCTGCCGTCAGACCTGCGGTTAAAGCCAATGCCAAACCGGCCGTTGCCCATTTCTTTTTCACCGAAATCTCCCCTTCTTACCCTGGAATATGGTTCTGATCCGATTATAGAGGGGCGCCCTGCAGCATCCCACTTCCGATATTGAACAAAAAGGTGCAAGATATTGTTAAATGGTTACATAAATGTGATTGTAATCCATTCACGCAATTATCCCTTGACCGAACCAGCAGTGATGCCTTCGATGATATGCTTTTGCATGGAGAGGAAGAAAATAATAATCGGTATGATACCCAGTACCAGCGAAGCCAAGCCCAGATCCCATTGTTTGGTATATTGGGCGAAGAACGAGCTGGCCGCAAGGGGGATGGTCCGCAGGCCGGGGCTGCTCAGGATCAGCAATGGCAAGAGAAAGTCATTCCAGATCCAGAGGCTGTTCAGGAGCAGCACCGTAACCGTCATGGGCTTAAGCAAAGGAAATACAATTTTCCAAAACACACCGTAGGGGGAACAGCCGTCCACCACGGCGGATTCCTCCATTTCCTTCGGGATCGATTTCATGTAGCCGTGATACAGAAATACGGAGAGCATGGTGCCGAAGCCGAAATAGCAGATAATAATCCCCACGTAGCTGTTTTGGATGCCCAGGGTGCTGACCACCTTGACCAGGGGAATCATGATGGACTGGAACGGAATGATCATGGAGGCCACGAACAATCCGAACAGACCTTTGTTAAACCGGGTAGGCGTCCGGATCATCCGGTGGGCGGCCATGGCGCTTACCACCACCAGCCCCGCATTGGCTAGAACTGTGATCAGGAGCGAGTTTCCGAACACCCGGGGAAAATGAAGCAGGCTCCATGCCCGGGAGTAATTGCCGGGATGCCAGGACCGGGGCCAGCCGGCGGAGTCCGTCAAAAGATCGCCGAAGCTCTTAAAGGAATTAATGACGGCGAAATAAAAGGGCATCAGGAAAACCAAGGCCAGCAGGATCGCGCAGCATTCCGCCAAGAAAATCCGGGGACCGTAGGAACGGCTTGTATTCATTATACTTCCACCTCCTTGCGCTTGGTAAGAAAGACCTGCAGGCCGGTAATGGCGGCTACCGCCAGGAAGAACAGGAGCGCCTTGGCCGTGCCCAGACCATAGCGGTTATTCTGGAAGGCCTCGGCATAGATATTGAGGGCCACCGATTCCGTGGACCGGAAAGGCCCGCCTTTAGTCAGGGACAGGTTGAGATCGAACATCTTGAAGGCCCAGGAGATGGCCAGAAACAGGCAGACGGTAACGGCTGGCATCACCAGGGGCAGCATAATGCTCTTTAAGGTGTCCCATGTGGTAGCACCGTCGATCCGGGCCGCCTCCAGCAACTCGGAGGGGATGTTGACCAAGGCGGCAATATAGATGATCATCAGGTAGCCGGCCCCCTGCCAGATGCTCACAATCAGGATGCCCCAGAAGGCGGTGCGTTCGTCCCCCAGCCACGGAAGCTCGAAGAAGCCGATTCCGGTGGCGGCGCCGATGGAGGCGAAGCCCTTGACGAAGATAAACTGCCAGATAAAGCCCAGAAGCAGCCCTCCAATCACATTGGGCAGGAAAAAGACGGTGCGCAGAATATTCCGCGTCTTCAGCGGCCTGGTCAACAGAAAGGCCAGGGAAAACGCCAGCAGGTTCATCAGCACCACACTGCACAAGGAGAAGCGGGCGGTAAAGGAAAATGCCTGCCAGAACGCTTTGTCCTCCGTAAAAATTTGCCTGAAATTCTCCAGCCCCACCCAGGACATATGGGTGTTAACCCCGTTCCAGTCCGTGAAGGAATAATACATCCCCAGGAAAAAGGGGATCAGCACCACAGCGCTGAAAAACACAAAGGCCGGTCCCACAAATACCAGCTGCACGCCCCATTCCCTTGCCCTCCTGGCCTTTCTTCTGCCGGGGGCTTCCGCTGCCCGGACAGCTGGCGCAAGGGGCTCCCCCCATTGTCCGTTTGTCATCCTCCGCTGCTCCCTTCCAGGCTCCCGGCGGCAAATGATGCTTTACCGGGTGCGCGATTCCTTATACACTAAGTATAGAAAATGCCGCTTGGGGAGAACACATCGCCAGATGACAAGTAAAGTGTAAGATATTGACCTAG
>JAQSYT010000443.1 GCA_029256065.1 Paenibacillaceae bacterium | reverse complement strand
GAGAAGCCCACGAAGAAGGCCCATTGACAGTAGCGTACAGGAGCATTATGATAAAAGCAAGTATACATTTAGACGATTGGCTAAATATTGAATTAAGGGGAGCCTGGCGATGAATGATTCCTTTAAAGCTCTATCTGACCCTACGCGGCGCCAGATTCTCCGGCTGCTCCGGGAGAAGGACCGTACCGCCGGCGAAATTGCCGACTTTTTTAGCATGACCAAACCTAGTATTTCCCACCACCTCAACGCTTTGAAGCAAGCAGGGCTTGTGCTGGACGAACGCCAAGGGCAGCACATCATCTACTCGATTAATACATCCGTGCTCGAGGAAGTGATGGGGTGGTTTTTGGAAATGCTGGGTAAGGAAAATACAGACGAAACAGGGAGGAACGACTTATGAAATGGGACCGCAAAGACTTTATGATGCTGCTCATCGGACTTATTCCGACGATTGTGGCTTTATTCAATTACAATAAGCTGCCGCTGCAAATGGGCACTCACTTTAACGCTTATAATGAGGTGGATGGCTTAATGGACCGGCCGGCAGCGATTGCCATGCTCATTTTTTTGGGAGTGGGCGTGCCTCTGATTTTGAAAATATCCCGCAGGGTTGATCCAAAAAGCGAGAATTACACCAAATTTGAGGATGTTTACGAAACTCTCCGCTGGGTGATGTCCTTTTTTATGCTGATCATCGGTATGTTTCTGGTGATGTACAATTTGGGCTATCATCTGAATGTCAAGATGTTTACCAGTCCGCTCATCGGTCTGCTGTTTATGTTCTTGGGCAATTTTATGGGCAAAATCAGGTTTAATTATACCATGGGCATCAGGACCCCCTGGACCCTGTCCAACGAAACAGTGTGGCGCAAAACCCACCGGATGGCCGGGCCTATGTGGATGGCCGCGGGAGTGGTTATGATTTTAAGCGCATTTCTGCCGGGAAGCTGGTCGCTGCCCCTGACTCTATCGTGCGTTGCGGTGGTGGTGCTGATCCCAACCGCTTATTCCTACTGGCTCCATCGCCGTTTGAAGGCTTGATTCCATGAGGGTGAATCTCCCTGCCATGTTGTGGTATCATAAAACTATATTGCCATTAAGATGTGGGAGGCACCGTGTAACATGAAGCTTTTAATGAATCTGCTTAAAATTGCATTGCCCTTGGTTGTAATCTTTCTTCTATTAAAGGTTCATATCCTTCTGGGCATTGCCGCGGCGGTAGCGATTGTGGCGTTTACGTTCATCCGCAACAAATCCGCATTTTTTGCCTATTTGGGCAACATGAACTACCAGCAGGGCAAGGAAAAGGAAGCTTTGATGTGGCTGAATAAGGCAGCTGCGGAGAAAAACTGCAAGGCCATGCATCTGCTTGGCTTTAGCTTTCTCTTGCTGCGTTTGGGGAAGCTTGAGCGGGCCCAAGAAATTCTGGTGCGCACGGAGCGCATGCCCTTAAGCCGTGAGGAAAAAATGGCCTACCTGACCAATGCCTCGCTGCTGCTGTGGAAGCAGGGAAGAATGGACGAAGCAACGGTCATGCTGGAGGAGGCCCAAGGCGAATACAAGAACACCAACCTGTATGGAAGCCTGGGGTATTTCTACATTTTGTCCGGGGATCTGGAGAAGGCTCTGGCGTATAACCAGGAAGCCTTTGACTACAACAATAAAAGCGCGGTTATTGCCGATAATCTGGGCCAGACCCGGCTGCTCCGCGGTGAATATGAGGAAGCCCTGGCCGTTTATGAGGAGCTGGTTGGCCAGAAGCCTGCTTTCCCGGAGGCGTATTTCAACTACGGACTGGTTCTGGAGGCGCTGGGCCGAATAGAGGAAGCGCTGGAGCAGATGGAGAAGGCGCTGGATTACCCCACCTCCTTGCTCAGTACCGTTACCCACGACGAGATTAGAGCCAAGATTGCCACACTGCAGCAGAAAGCAGGTATTTCCCTAACCGGTAATGAAGCTTTGGAAGAGGAGAAGGAAGTCAATCCTTCCCAACAGGAAGCCTAAACCGATTCAATGCAAGCAGCCTAGCCGAAATCATTCGGCAGGCTGTTTTTTTTGCCCGCGGCGGTGAACACTAGTGTAAAATAGAGGCGGCAATCTGCCGCCTATGGACCGGAGGAAGGAAAACGAATGAACCGCCGGATCTTGATTATTGAGGATGAGCAGCGGATCGCCCGGATTTTGGAGCTGGAGCTGACCAATGAAGGGTATATCGTGGAGCTTGCCGCTGAAGGCGTCCAGGGACTAGCCAAAGCGCTTCAGGAGGAGTGGAGCTGTATTCTGCTGGATTTGCAATTGCCGGGACAAGGCGGATTCCAGGTGCTGGAAGGGATCAGGGAGCAGGATTCCCGTACGCCAGTGCTGATCCTGACTGCCCGTGAAGCTTTGGAGGACAAGGTGAAGGGGCTTGATCTGGGAGCCAATGACTATATCACCAAGCCCTTCGAATTCATGGAATTATCCGCCAGGATCCGTTCCCAAATCAGGGCCAGGCTCAGGGATGTGACTCCTGCAGCAGAGGATCTGCTCAAGCTGGATGCATTGACAGCAGACTTGAAGACCAGACAGGTCCAGCGGGAGGGCAAGCTCATTGATTTAACACCCAGGGAATTTGATCTGTTGGTTTTCTTGCTTCAGCATAGAGACCAGCCGGTTAGTAGGGAAACCCTGCTGTCCGAGGTCTGGGGCTTTGATTTTGCCGGTCAGACCAATCTGGTGGATGTATATATCCGCTACCTCCGCCAGAAAGTGGACCAGGGCTTTAAAAAGAAGCTGATCGCCACTGTGAGAGGTGTCGGCTACAGCATTCAGGAGCCATAGACAATGAAGCTGAAAACGAAAATTCGTGTCTATACCATCGGCGGCCTTGTCTCCATACTGGTGTTTTTCAGTCTTTTGATTTATGTGTTTTTTGTGCGCTTCAGTACCAATGCCGAATTAAGGCTGCTGTGGACGAGAGCCCAGACCATTCTGCGTAAGCCGGAGGTGCGGGATGAGCAGGCCTGGCAGGACCCGGGGCTGCTTCAGGAATTTATGAGTGAGCGGATGATGATCCGGATTATTGATCCGACAGGCAAGATCCGTTCCCAGGCGGCCAACAATGAAGCATTAGCATCTTTATCTCCGATCTATCGAACCACCTATCATACCCGGATAGTTCCGGTTTGGGCTGAGCGGCGGCTTTATATCCAGGTGCCTATTTTGACCATGCAGGGCAAACGGCAGGTGGGAGTGCTGGAGCTGGCCAAATCCTTTCACTTGGCACGGGGATACTTGCGCGTCCTGCTCATCACCTTAGCCTCAGGTACTCTGGTTGGGATATTGGTGGCCGTTTGTACTGCATTCTTTTATGTGAAATGGATTTACAAGCCCATAGGAGCATTAGCGGAAACCATGGAGCAAATAGAATTAAGCGGCAGCTTTACCAGGCTGGACCCGGTTATTGCCGATGGGGACGATGAGTTCGGCCGGCTTGGCGGAACGTTTAACCGGATGATGGACAGGCTGGAGGAGAATTACCGGCGTCAGCGGCATTTTGTGGAGGATGCCTCCCATGAGCTGCGTACACCTTTAACAGTGATCCAGAGCTATGCCGGCATGCTTCACCGGTGGGGTGGTGATAATCCGGCCATCCGTGAGGAAGCCGTAGCTGCTATTCAAGCGGAAGCGGACAGGCTGAAGGAGCTGGTTGCCGGACTTCTCCAGTCCGCGGACAATCAAGGAGGCGAGTCGGATATCCCGTACAGGGAGGTGGACCTTCTGGAGCTGGCAGGGAAAACTGCAGAGGAGATGGAGCTC
>JAQSYT010000442.1 GCA_029256065.1 Paenibacillaceae bacterium | reverse complement strand
AGCTCCTGCTCCCGCTGAAGCGGAAGTGGAGGGAGCGGCTTCCGGCCCTGCCTTCTTGCCGGCGCAGCCTGCCAGAACCCCTGCAGCCAGCAGCGCCGCCATCGTTCCCGCCAGCCATCTTGACCGTGTTTGATCCCCTTTGATTTTCATATGAAGCCTCCCTTAAGAATTGGATGATGTATGTGAAGTCTCAAGGACTGCATACCGTGATTCTACCCTTTAACAGAGCCCAGCATAATCCCCTTGGCAAAAAAACGCTGAATGAACGGATACACGCACAGAATCGGGAGCATTACCACCATAATGAGAGCCGCCTTCAGATTCTGCGGCGTAATCATGGACGGGTCCAGCATAGCCTGGTCATCCACAATCGTCCCCGAGTTTTCCAGCACAGTCCGGCGGATAAACAGCTGCAGCACCTGCTTCTTGGTATCGTTGATATAGATCATGGCATCAAACCAGGCATTCCAGTGGCCCACCGCCGACCACAGGGCAATGACGGCAAGAATGGGCACGGACAAGGGCAGCATGATCCGGAAGTAAATCACCAGCTCACCGGCGCCGTCCATACGGGCCGACTCCAGCACCTCGGCGGGAATGGATTCGAAGAAATTGCGGACAATGATCAGATTGAAGGCGCCTACAGCGCCGGGAAGCACCAGCGCCCAGATGCTGTTCATAAGCCCCAGATTTTTCATCAGAAGATAACTGGGGACCAACCCGCCGTTAAACAGCATGCTGAACACCAGAAGCTTCATGAACAGTCCCCGGTGGGGGAGGGATTTTTTGGCCAGCGGATACGCAGTCAGCGTCACCAGGAATACGGTCAGACAGACACCCAGCACAGTCCGGGCAATGGTGTATACATAAGCGGAATAGAGCTTGGAGCTCTCCAGCACCTTCCTGTAGATTTCCAGGGTAGGCTCAGCAGGAAACAGCCGCAGCCCGAGAAGATTCACCTCCTGGGCGGTCGAAAGCGACAGCCCCAGAACATACAAGAAGGGATACAGGGTTGCCAGCCCCAACAGCATCAGCAGAATATGGTTCACCGAATCAAAAGCAGCATCGCCGACTGAACGTTTCATTCCTGATTCCCCCTTACCATAATCCCTGCTCCCGGTCATACAGCTTGACCAGCCAATTGCCCAGCACCACCAGACCCAGCCCGATGACCGACGAGAAAATGCCTGCGGCCGCTCCCATCTCATAGTCCATGGTGAGCAACCTTCTTAACACATAGGTATCCAGAATATCCGCCACATCCGAGGTTGTGGCCGTGGTCAGGTTGTATACCTGATCGAAGCCGACGGACAGGAAATGCCCGATGTACATGAGGAGCATGATGATAATCGTAGGCGCAATTCCCGGAAGGGTAATATGCCAAATTCTGCGCCAGCGTCCCGCCCCGTCTGCAATGGCCGCCTCGTATAGGGTAGGATCAATGGAGGCCAGAGCGGCGAAGAAGACAATGGAGCTCCAGCCCACACTCTGCCAGATGGCGGTGATGACGATAATCCCGTAGAATTTCCCCGATTCCAGCAGCCAGTTATGCTGGGGCAGCCCGAACAGGGACAGGGCATGGTTAAATGCGCCGTCGCTGCCGAGAAAGGTGAACATGATACCCGCCAGAATGACCCAGGAGAAAAAATGGGGCAAATAGGATACGGTCTGGATCATGCGGCGGAACAGGCTGCTCCGCACCTCATTGAGCATAATGGCCAGCGCAATAGGCGCCGGGAAAACAAAAACCAGCTTCAAAAGGGCAATAATGACCGTATTGCGGATGGCATTGGAGAAGCCGTCCCCGGCAAACAGCCGCTGGAAATGCTCCAGTCCCACCCAGGGGCTGTTCAGGATGCCCTCCCGGATCTGAAACTGCTTAAAGGCGATGGAGATTCCATACAGCGGCACATACTGGAATAGAAAGAACAAGCAAAAGCCCGGAAGCAGCATCAGCAAAAGCACCTTATGGTCCGTATATCTGCGCAGCTGTCTCCGCCAGCGTCCTGCCCGGACGGTCCGGGGCTTTACTGGCGCAACGGATTCCGTTGTCATTTTCAGTCTCACCTCTCCTGTTGTTGTGTGAGACTATCGTAGCCCCGCCTGCAATTCCACCTCAATATTCACTTTTTGCACAGCCTCATGCCGGGAAATGAAGACTTGCACAGCCGCACATGGCCGCAAAAAAACCCGTCCGCAGGTATGCGGCGGGTTTATGGTGTTGGGCGGGCTTCAGCGGGAGTCCCCGGCGCGGGCGGCACGGTACTCTCCGGGGGTGGTATGCTCCAGCTTCTTGAAGACGCGGATCAGCTGCTGGGCATTGCTGTACCCCACCGCCCCGGCAATCTGGGAAACCGTCAATTCGGTTTCAAGCAGCATGGCCTTGACCTTTTCCACCCGGTAGCGGGTGACAAATTGAATGAAGTTCTCCCCCATCTCCTCCTTAAACAGCTTGCTCAGCTGGTAGGCGTTCATCCGGAGCATATCCGCAGCCAATTGAAGGGATAAATCCTGGGCGTAATGCTTTTCAATAATGGCCAAGGTCTGTCCGATGGCTTCCTTGACATGTCTTTTTTTGAGACTGTCCAGAAAATCCGCCGCCAGTCTCAGAAACTCATCCCGGAACCAGTTGAACATCTGGGCGCCGCTTTCCAGAACCAGCAGCTCTCCGTAGGGATTCCGCCCGGAGAAGGCCTTATTGCCGGGTGTCTCGTATTTTTGGAGCAGCCGCATCAGGGAAACCAGAAGCTGGAGGGAATAGTTTTTTCTCAGGGCGGAAGGCAGCCCGTTGTGGTCCATATAGCGAAAAAAACCGTCGGCAGCCCGGCAGGCCTCCCCAAATTCGCCGCCCACCAGATGATCGGCCAGCCGCTGCTCCAGCTCCTCCGGATAGGGCGCCAACTGGTCAGGATTGGCCGCATGCTGGACCGTCAGCACCTGATTGCCCTGGCGGAGCCACTGGAAGGCTTCCTGGCTTTCCATAAAGGAAGGGGACAGCTCCTCCAGCGAGTCCTTGCTTTCGCCCACGACGATGGTAACGGTCTGCTTCAGGAAACGCAGAATCAGGGCCCGCAGTGTATCCGCCTTGCGGACAAGCTCCTCCGGCTCCCAATCCTCCGGGTAGTTCATGATAATCACCGCCTGCCTGCGGGTGAGCACGGCTTCCACCGTACAGCTGCCCATAAAAAGCTCCTTGGCAATATTGGACACTGCGTATAAGAAGAGATCACGGTCCTTCTGGCGGAAGCGCGCCTCCTCCCCGCCGTCGTCCATTTCCACTAAATACAGACAGAAGCGCTTATGGGGAAAAACCTGCATTTCGCCCGCTCCGGGAACGGACAGCCGCTCCAGAGACCTGCGCTGGCCCAGCAGCACCGTCAGTAGGAAATGGCTGCGCAACAGCGGAAGCTGCTCCCGCCATTGCTCCCGGACCTCCTCCACCTCATCGAACAAATAGGCGATGCGGTGTTCGATATGGCCGAATTGGTCAGGGTTCTCCTCCCTGATTTGCGGTTCTGCCGCGCCGCCCAGCTTGCCGCCGCGGTTCAGCAAAATGTCGGCAATCCGCCGGATTCCCCTGCGGAACGGCCGGAAGCTGAAGAACGACAGGATCCCGGCCGCCACGGACAGCAGCAGGGTCAGCAGGAGCACGATATGCTTGAGCAGCTCCACATTCCTGGATACCGCCCCGGAAGGGACCAGCATCAAATAGGTCCAGCCTTTTTTGGCAGACCGGTCCAGCGTGGCCACGGATGTGCCTCCATCCGCCAGCCGGATGGAAAAGGATTCCTTCCCGCTATCCTCCTG
>JAQSYT010000065.1 GCA_029256065.1 Paenibacillaceae bacterium | reverse complement strand
GCCTTGGAGGAAAAAGTCGGCCTTGGCATCAGCTTTGATGTGACCTTCCGGGAAATGATATTCGGCGGGGTGCCCTGCAGCTTCCTTTATATGAACGGCTTCGCCAAGGATGAGGCTCTGATCGAGGTGATCAAGCGGCTGACCTATGCCAGTGAGGAGGAGCTGTCAGGCAATCCTTTGGAAAAGCTGAAGGACAAGCTGGTGGCCCATATCCAGGTGGAAAGCCTGGAGAAGTTCGATGAGGTGATTGATAAGACACTGGCCGGAATGACGGCTCTTTTCGTTGAGGGGGCGCGTGCGGCGTTAGTGATAGACGCCAAGAGTTTCCCGGTCCGCTCCACCTCGGAGCCGGACCTGGAGCGGGTTGTGCGGGGAGCCCGGGATGGCTTCGTGGAAACCCTGATGACCAATGTCACACTGATTCGGCGGAGACTTAGAGATCCCCGGCTTAAATTTGAGGTGGTGCAGGTTGGCGAACGGACCAAAACCGATGTCTGTATTGCCTACATCCAGGACATTGCTGCCCCGGAACTTATCGATACCTTCCGGAATAAAGTAGAGAAGGTCGTCATAGACGGCATTCCCCTGGGAGAAAAGCAGCTGGAGGAAATTCTGGTCAGCAAATCCGGCTGGAATCCTTACCCGCTGGTCCGTTATTCGGAGCGCCCCGATGTGGTGGCCGCCCATCTATTGGAAGGGCATGTAGTGCTCCTGGCGGATACCTCCCCCAGCGCCATGATCCTGCCCTGTACCATGTTCCAGCTGATGCAGCACGCGGAGGAATACCGGCAAAACCCTGCGGTGGGCACTTATTTCCGCTGGGTCCGCTATTTCGGGATTATCGCTTCCTTGTTTCTGCTGCCTATCTGGTATCTGATGGTGGCTCATCCGGAGCTGAAGCCGGTAGGGATGGAATGGCTGGGGCCCGAAAAAACAGGACGGCTGCCGGTGATCGTACAGTTTCTTATCGCCGAGCTTGGTGTCGATCTGATGCGGATGGCAGCGGTCCATACACCATCTCCTCTGGCAACTGCCATGGGCCTGATTGCCGCAATTCTCATCGGCCAGATTGCCGTGGAAACAGGCATGTTCGTTAATGAAGTGATTATGTATATGGCGGTTGCCACCATCGGAACCTTTGCCACACCCAGCTATGAATTGGGGATGGCCAACCGTATATCCCGGATCATATTGCTCATGGCCGCGGCCTTTTTGGGAATACCCGGATTGGTGGGTGCGACCACAATATGGCTCATCCTGCTTACTGTGCAGCGGTCGTACAGCTCCCCGTACATGTGGCCGTTTATACCGTTTAATGCAAAGGCGTTATACACGGTTTTGGTCCGCAGACCCTTCGGAGAGAGCCGCCACCGGATCAGTTTGACCGATACCACTGACAATACCCGGCGACCGCCCTCCGACGGATAGTACAAATCAATCGGCCGTTTGTGTATGGCACAGACGGCCGTTGTATGTTATTTTGTTGATAGACCAATTGACAAGGAGAAATGGCAATGTATCTGCATGGGACAAGTCGAATCAATGACCACGGCCATCTGGAAATCGGCGGCGTGGACGCCGTTCAACTTAGAGAGCAATTTGGAACACCCCTTTATGTCGTGGATGAGGAGCTGATCAGAAGACGCTGCCGGGAATTTATCGGCGCCTTCAAGACCTCCGGGCTTAAGTTCCAGGTAGCATATGCCTCCAAGGCCTTCTGCACCATGGCCATGTGCAGGATTGTGGATGAGGAGGGACTTTCCCTGGATGTAGTTTCCGACGGTGAGCTGTACACCGCCCTTCAAGCCGGATTCCCTCCGGAGCGGATCCACTTTCACGGGAACAACAAAACCCCGCGTGAAATCAACATGGCGTTGGACGCCGGTATCGGCTGCTTTGTCGTAGATAATTTCGTAGAGCTGGAGCTGCTGGATGTTATGGCAGGAGAGCGCGGCCGTAAGGTTAACGTCCTTCTTCGGGTAACCCCGGGCGTGTCTGCCCATACCCATGAATATACCTCCACCGGCCAACAGGACTCCAAGTTCGGGTTTGACCTGGGCAACGGCGCAGCTTACCGTGCTGTGGAAGCAGCCTCCCAAAAATCCAACATTGTGCTGCTGGGTCTGCATTCCCACATCGGCTCGCAGATTTTTGAGGTAGAGGGCTTCAAGCTGGCAGTGGAGAAGGTGATGGGCTTTGCTGTTAAGGTGCGCAGTGAGCTGAACGTGCTGTTTAAGGTTGTAAACCTTGGCGGAGGCTTCGGCATCCGCTATGTGGAGGGCGACAGCCCGCTGCCTGTTGTGGAATACGTTGATGCCATCGTGGACAGCATTCATACCTCTTTTGCCGGTCAGGATTATCCCGTTCCCGAAATTTGGATCGAGCCGGGCCGCAGCATTGTCGGCGATGCCGGCACCACCCTTTATACCGTCGGCACTTATAAAGAAATTCCGGATGTCCGCAAATATGTGGCTGTTGACGGAGGCATGACGGATAACCCCCGTCCCGCCTTGTACGAATCCCAATACGAGGCTATGCTGGCTAACCGCGCCACTGCAGCGCCGGAAGAGGTCGTTTCTGTTGCCGGCAAATGCTGCGAAAGCGGCGATATGCTGATTTGGGATGTAAACCTGCCCAAGGTGAATACCGGCGATCTGCTGGCAGTTGCCTGCACAGGCGCATACAACTATTCCATGGCCAGCAATTACAACCGGATTCCCCGTCCGGCTGTTGTATTCGTCAAGGACGGCAGCGCCGATCTGGCGGTGAAGCGCGAATCCTACGATAATATCATCGGCAACGACCTGATCCCCGAGCGGATGAAGAAAGCTCCCGCAAGAGCATAACCAATCCCCTGCCGGTGCACTTCGCCCTGGCGAGGGTTTTTGCCGCTCCAGCCGCATCCTGCGCCGGTGCTGCAGTTGAAAGATTTGTATTTCCTTTCGCAATCCGATACAATGATTCCGATCGATTCCAATTCACAAAGGAGACTCATCATGAAAAAAGGTACCATCACATTGGAGAGCGGCGGCAAGATCAATCTGGAGTTTGATGCAGAGCATGCCCCCAACACTGTTGCCAATTTCGAAAAACTGGCCAATGAAGGCTTTTATAACGGACTGACCTTTCACCGCATCGTGCCCGGTTTTGTTGCTCAAGGCGGCTGTCCCCGCGGCAATGGCACCGGCGGTCCCGGATACACCATTAAGTGCGAAACCGCAGGCAACCCCAACAAGCATGTCCGCGGCGTAATCGCTATGGCTCATGCAGGCAAGGACACCGGCGGCAGCCAGTTCTATATTACCTATGACTCCTTCCCGCACTTGGACGGCGTACATACCGTTTTCGGTAAGATTACCGAAGGTATGGAGCATGTGGATGCCCTGAAGCAAGGCTCCAAAATGTCCGAAGTGAAGGTGTGGGAGGAGTAATTCCCACATAAATATGAACAAAACCAAGAGGCCAGTCCCGTAAATCCGGGGCGGCCTTTTGACCTTTCCTGGGTATGGAAAAGGCTGGAGCTTGGGGGGGGATCCACCGGCACAGTATACAGCTATTTCAAGGACAATAAGGATATTTTTGTTGCCTGCCTGACGACTATTATGAGGACATCATCGGCCCCGTTTATCAGACCATTTAAACTGGAGCACCCTCATGAGAAAATCCATGCAGCCTTTAATCTGGTGGTTGTGGCAATGATTCTTGGTTTATTGAAACCGGTTTGATCGGATTCTACAATCTTCGTCACGGCTTCAAAAAGGTTTGTTTACCCCGATTGCACTATTCTGTTATGATATTTATTAGAATGCATGAGGGGCGAAGTGAATGCTTACATGACGATCAGACACAAAGAGGCTACCCGTTTAATATGGGGATTCACCGTTCTGTTGATATTTGTAGCTGGAGGAGCGGCACTTGCCTTGTTCAACAGCCGCCAACCGGAGCCGCCGGCGCAAAATGGCATTATGGACTTAACGGGGTGGGACTTTGCCCAAAAAGGGACGCTTCTGTTAGCAGACGGATGGGAGCTGTACCGGGACCGCCTTCTTCAACCGGAGGATTTCGCCGGAAGTGCTCCGAAGCCGGATGCATATGTCAGGCTGCCCCATATGTGGGGAAACCGGGAGGCTGAGGAAGGGCTGGCAACCTACCGGCTTCAGATTATTCTCGAACCGTCCCAAACCAACGCCAAGAAAGCTTTACGAATCCGAGACATTCATTCGGCATACCGGGTTTATGTCAACAGGCTGATGTACAAAGAAAGCGGAGATTTGGGGGAGTCCCCCGGCCCGCCAGAAGCTTCTATATATCCTTCGATTCTATTTTTCCCCGTTAATGAGGGCAGTAATGAAATTATTGTCCAGGTGTCCAATTCCACCTATCAAAGAGGAGGAGTAGGGTCCACCCTTTCCTTCGGAGTTCCTGTGGAAATTTACAAATACAGAGAGCGCGGGTTAGCGTGGAAGCTGTCGGTCATGACTGCGCTGGCCACCCTGGGCATTTATCATCTTGCTTTGTTCCGGATGCGAAAAAACGACCGTATGAGTCTGGTAATCAGCATCACCTGCTTGTTGATGTCCGTCCGGATTATGGTGCTGAATGACGGTATTCTGACTCTCCTTGCCCCATCCATGGCCACCATGTGGTCCAAGGTTGAATATTTTACTTTATATGCCGGTATTCCGTTCCTGCTGGCGACGATCCAGCTTCTGTACCCCCGGGAAATGAGCAGGAGGGTCACCGGAGTTATGTGGGTCTTCAGCGGCGCGTTGTGCTTGTCGGTGCTGGTCCTGCCGGTGAAGCTTTATTCCTGCACCTTTATCCCGTTTCTAGTGTTTTTGTTGGGTGTATTGGGTTATTGTCTGATCGTGCTGGCTTTAGCCGTGGCGCGGAGCCGGACGGGCGCATGGATCAATACCCTCTGCATATTCATCATGATCGCTGCGGTGACCAATGACATTCTCTTTGAGCAGGGATGGATACAAAGTGTCAATTTAACGCCTCTCAGCGTTTTTTTGTTTGCGTTTGCGGAAACCCTGGTTATTGCGCACCGTTATTCCAAAGCATACGTGGATGTGGAGAATGTTTCCGGCCAGCTGACCCAGCTTAACCAGCAGCTGGAGGAGAAAATCAAGGAACGGACGGAGGCGCTGGAGATCACTAATGCCCATCTTGTCTATGCCAATGAGCATCTCCATCAGCTGGAAACCTCCCGGCGGGAGCTGATCGCCAATGTCACTCATGAGCTGGGAACGCCTATGACCTCTATCCAGGGTTATATGAAGGCACTGCTGGACGGGGTGATCCAGCCGGAGAAGCAGTATATCCAGCTTCTTTACGACAAGATCCAAATGGCGGACAGGCTGGTTCAGGACTTGTTTGATTTGACCAAGCTGGAGGAGGGCCAAACCACCTTTCATATGGTGGATGTCATCGTCGATGATCTGTTTGACGAATATTTCTCCAGCTTTCAATGGGATGTGGAGAGCCAGGGAATCCGTTTCCTGCTGCAAAAGCCCGAATCGCCGCAGGACCGGCTTCCCATTGCCCGCATAGACCCAATCCGCATCCGGCAGGTGATCACGAACCTGGTGCATAATGCCCTCAATTATACGGAAGAAGGGGGCAGTATCATGATCCGGGGCGAATACGGGCGGGACCGGCTGGTAATTCAGGTGACAGATACCGGCAAGGGGATTGACCCGAAGCTGCTGCCTCATATTTTTGACCGTTTTGTGAAGGGGAATGGCAAGAAGAGGATCGCTAAGGACGGATCGGGCCTTGGTTTGGCTATTGCCAGAGAAATTGTTATGCATCATGGAGGAATTCTGACCGTCCACAGTGAATACGGTATAGGCAGTACCTTTCAGTTTGATATCCCGATTGAATTTATTCCAATGGTGGTGGACTAAAACGTGACTTCGGAGAAGTTGTTGGTTGCAGAGGATGACCAGGAAATCAGAGATTTAATCACGCTTTATCTGAAAAAACACGGTTTTAATGTTATTGTTGCGGAGAATGGCCTGGAAGCTTTGCGGGTATTCGAAAAAGAGCTTCCGGAGCTGGTTCTGCTGGATATAAATCTGCCGATGATCGACGGATTCGGTGTATGCCGGGAAATCCGCAAAATTTCCAATGTGCCGGTGATTTTCATCAGCTGCCGGAATGACTCGGAGGATGTGGTGAACGGGCTGGAAATCGGCGGCGACGACTATATTGTGAAGCCCTTCGATCCCGCGGTGGTGCTGGCACGGGTCCAGGCTAATCTCAGACGTGCTCCTATTTTCAACCGTTTTCTCGTGCAGCCGGCGGTGAAGGAAACGGCGGATGTGCTCCATTTTGGGGATTTGAGCATTGATCTCAAAAATTATGCGGTACAGCTGGACCATGCTCCGGTGCCGCTGTCGGCAAAAGAGATTCAACTGCTGTTTTTTATGGCGCAGAACCCTAATCAGGTGTTTACAACGGAGCAGCTGTACCACCGGGTGTGGGGAGCCGAGAGCAACTCCGATACCCGGACGGTTTTGGTTCATATCAGCAGCCTCCGCAAAAAAATTGAACCGGTGCCTTCGTCCCCAAAATTCATCCATAATATCCGGGGCATCGGCTATAAATTCAGCCCTTCGGTGTAGACAGGGGAGAAAAGCGATCTGATTTATCAGATTTTTTTATGAAATCCCCCAAAAATCCTCAGGATTGAGGAAAAGACGTCTTTAGAGAGCTTTTTATGAAACAATCAGCCGTTTCTCGGCCTGTGGCAAGGAGATGGCAGGATTCCTTGGAATTTTCACGGTTTGACGGTGGATACAAAAAACGTATATAGTTTTACTATGTATATATTTTGAACTTATAAAGGAGGTGTATCCTAGCCGGTCCCCAGGACGGCTAGGAGCTAAATTGGGCATAGACCCTTTACCCTTGTGGTTAAAATTGGTTTTAGTATTGGCGTTTGTATTGTTGAACGGATTGTTCGTGGCAGCTGAGTTTGCGTATGTGAAGGTGCGGGGCAGCCGGATTGAGGCGCTTGCTCTGGAGGGGAACTTCCGGGCGAAGATTTCCCACAAGATCCTTCATAATCTGAATGCTTATCTGTCCGCCTGCCAGTTGGGCATAACCCTGACCTCCCTGATACTTGGTTGGCTGGGTGAGCCTACTATCTCCCGTCTTCTGGAGCCCCTGTTCGATATGATGGGCTTACCTACGGCGGCGGCACATACGATCTCGTTCATCATTGCATTTGCTATTGTTACTTCCTTTCATATCACATTGGGTGAGCAATTCCCGAAGCTTTATGCAATCCAGCAATCTGAGGCCGTCACCTTGTGGACAGCCGTCCCGGTGTATGTCTTCAACAAAATGATGTATCCTTTTATTTGGACTCTGAACGGCGCATCCAACTGGCTGCTGAGGAAATCCGGCATTGAGCCGGGCAACGGCCATGAAACAGCCCACTCTGAGGAAGAAATCCGTCTCCTGATGCAGGAGAGCCATAAGAGCGGCCTGATCGACAAGGCCGAAATGACTCTGATGGACAATATTTTCGAATTCAGTGAAACCACAGCCAGAGAAATAATGATCCCGCGGACGGAAATGGTGTGTTTGTACGCCAACCTGTCCATTGAGGACAACATCGAGATCGCAATTCAGGAAATGCGGACCCGCTATCCTGTTTGTGACCCTGACAAGGATAATATTATCGGGTACATTCATATTAAGGACCTGTTCAATCCGCGGGACCGCATCCGGGACATTCGCAGTGTGCTGAGACCCTTGGCTACTGTACCGGAGAGCATGTCCATCAGTACACTGCTGGCAAATCTGCAGCGCAAGAAGCATCAGATGGCCCTCTTGATCGATGAATATGGCGGAACGGCCGGATTGGTAACCGTCGAAGATATTCTCGAAGAAATTGTCGGTGAAATTCAGGACGAATTCGATGAGGAGCGTCCCAGCATTGAAGCCCGGGAGAATCAGGTTTATTCGGTTGACGGACTTCTGCTTATTTCTGAATTTAATGATTTCTTCGGAACTGACATCAGTACGGAGGAGTATGACACCATCGGTGGTTGGGTGTATTCCCAGGTGGAGATTCCGCCGCGGAAGAATGATAGAATCCTCTTTGAGAATGTGGAATTTATAATAGAAGAAACCGATAACCTCCGCATAGCCCGTCTTCTGGTTCACAAGTTGTATACCGGAAAAGAGGAGCAGGTGGAAGAAATCGGCGCCTGACCACGTTAACTCCCTTGCAAAAACAGCATGGGGATGATACACTTCATGGCAAGCAGCTTAAACAATTTCATATCGAAGTTACTTTCGGGGCAGGGTGAAATTCCCTACCGGCGGTGATCCGCAAGGCAGCACTTGATCTTGAGCCTTGCGGTCAGTCCGTGACCCGGTGAAGCTGGCAATATTGCCCGGCGCATTCGTTGCGCCGTTCACCGGAGGACTTGGTGCGACTCCAAGACCGACAGTACAGTCTGGATGGGAGAAAGTGATTTTCGTATTGGCGTTTTTTTCGCTTAGGCAAGTTCCTTTTTTCACATGAAAGAAGGGGGCAGCCTGTTCAGTTTGCGCCGGTACGGACTTTGATCCAGCCCCTTTCCATTTTGTGGAGAAGGGTTTTTTGAATTACCGGAAAGGAGCGGGAATATGAACCCAAATGATGTCATGAACGATGAGTGGTACATGCGTTTGGCGCTGCAGCTGGCTTCGGGTGCAGCAGGCCAAACTGGCGTTAACCCTGTTGTGGGCTGTGTCGTTGCGAAGGACGGGCGTATTCTCGGAATGGGTGCCCATCTGCGCAGGGGCGAAGACCACGCCGAAATACACGCCTTGCGCATGGCAGGAGAAGAAGCGGCCGGCGCCACCGTATATGTAACCCTGGAGCCTTGCAGCCACTATGGCAAAACACCGCCCTGTGCCCTCCGGCTGATTGAAGCAGGGGTTGCCCGGGTGGTATCAGCAGCCCAGGACCCTAACCCGCTGGTTTCGGGCAGAGGGCTGGAACTGCTGCGCGGTGCGGGCATCCAGGCGGAGGCAGGATGCCTGGAAACGGAAGCGGTAGAGCTTAACGAAATATTCAACCACTACATTATGAACCACACCCCCTTCATTACGTTGAAAACCGCCAGCACGCTGGACGGCAGGATTGCCAGCCGGACTGGTGACAGCAAGTGGGTAACCAGCGGAGAGGCCAGGGCTTATGTCCATACCCTGCGCCACCGGCATCAGGGAATTATGGTTGGGGTGAATACGGTGATTGCAGATGACCCTTCGCTAACAACAAGACTTGATGTTCCCGGGCTTAATCCGGTTCCGATCATTGTCGATTCAAGCCTGCGCATTCCTGAGGATGCCCGTGTGCTGGAGCATCCCGGTGCCATCGTGCTCACTACATACCAAGCATCCACAGATAAGATTAAACGTCTGGAGGACCTGGGCCACCGGGTGCTGCTCACTGGCTTCGGGCCGCATGTGGATTTGGTGGAAGCGATGCGATTGTTGGGCGAACGGGAGATAGCCTCCATATTGCTGGAAGGCGGCGGCAAGCTTAACGGTTCGATGCTGGAGGCGCGGCTCATCCATAAATGTATATTGTTTATTGCCCCCAAAATTATTGGCGGAGCAGGGGCACCGGGGAGTTTTGATTTTGCCGGATATGAAAAAATGGGGGAAGCGGTGATCCTGGAGCGGATGAAGGTGGATCAAATGGGACCGGATCTCTGTATAACCGGTTATCCCCGCTACACACCTGGAGTTGGGGATGCTGCCCGGACCGATTGACTAAGAGAGGATGGAGCGCCGTGTTTACAGGAATTATAGAGGAAATGGGCCGAATGCGCCGGATATACCGGCAGGGACAAGCCATGATGCTGACAATAGAGGCGCAGAAGGTGCTGGAGGATGCAACCATCGGCGACAGCATTGCCGTCAATGGAGTCTGCCTCACAGTGGTAGCCTTCGATGGAGACTCCTTTACTGCGGATGTCATGCCGGAGACCTACCGTCAAACCAACCTGGGCGAGCTGCGACCGGGCAATCCGGTGAATCTGGAGCGGGCCATGGGGGCACAGAAGCGGTTCGGCGGCCACATCGTGCAAGGCCATGTGGATACCTCAGGACGCATTATAAGCCGCCAGCCTGAGGAGAATGCAGTTGTGTTCACCTTGGAGCCTGACGACAAGGCTATG
This sequence comes from Paenibacillaceae bacterium, assembly GCA_029256065.1. Classification (GTDB taxonomy): domain Bacteria; phylum Bacillota; class Bacilli; order Paenibacillales; family NBRC-103111; genus Paenibacillus_AR. The sequence continues at coordinate 8,555 of JAQSYT010000065.1, read as the reverse complement.
CTCCGTTACGTGCTGCCCCGTGGCTCCATCGCCATAGACGGTATCAGCCTGACTGTTATCCGGGCTGACAAGGACACCTTTGCCGTGTCCATCATTCCCCACACTCTGGCGGAGACAGTGCTGGCCTTGAAGGGACCGGGGGACCGGGTCAACCTGGAGTCGGACATTCTGGGCAAATATGTGGAGCGGCTGTTAACCTTCCAAAGCACGGAGCAGGCGGGTGGAAGCCGCGGGCGAAAAAGCGGCTTAACCCAAACCTTCCTGGAGGAAAACGGGTTTTTATAAACCCCCAAAAGTGACGCAAAGCTCTGTAGCATAGTCCGATTACTTTCGGGGGAGCCCCCGATAAAAAATTCAAACATATTTTACAACATACAAGGGAGTGATGGAGATGGAAGAGAACAAGACGTTGGATGCCATTGAGGATGCGATCTATGATCTTATGCTGGGCAAGCCAATTCTGGTGGTGGATGATGAGGACCGGGAAAATGAAGGGGATTTGATTGTTCTGGCCGACAAGGCAACGCCGGAGGCAATCAATTTTATGATCCGTGAGGCAAGAGGGCTGGTTTGTGTGCCCATAACGGAGGAGCGTGCCCGTGAGCTGCAGCTGGACCTGATGGTGCATCATAACACAGATTATCATGGCACTGCCTTCACCATTTCCGTGGACCATACGGACACCACCACCGGCATCTCCGCCTTTGAGCGGGCCAGAACGGTGAAGGGGCTTATCGATCCGGCTTCCCGTCCGCAAAACTTCCGCCGCCCGGGCCATATCTTCCCTCTAATCGCCAAGAAGGGGGGCGTCCTGCGCCGCGCAGGCCATACGGAGGCAGCTATTGACCTGGCCCGGATGTGCGGCTCCTATCCTGCTGCGGTCATCTGCGAGGTGGTGAAGGAAGACGGCACCATGGCCCGGCTTCCTGACCTGCGGATTTTTGCCCAAAAGCATCAGTTAAAGCTGATCTCCATTGAGGATCTGATCCATTACCGCAACGAAAAGGAAAAGCTGATTAAACGTGAGGTGGAAGTCCGGCTGCCTACGGATTTTGGAGAGTTCACTGCTATTGCCTACACCAACGAGGTGGACAACAAGGAGCATGTGGCGCTGGTCAAGGGAACTATCAATCCGGAGGAGCCGGTCCTGGTGCGGGTCCATTCCGAATGTTTGACAGGTGATGTGTTCCATTCCCACCGTTGCGACTGTGGTCCCCAGCTGGACTCGGCCTTGAAGCAAATCGACGAAAACGGCTCTGGCATTCTTCTGTATATGCGCCAAGAGGGACGGGGGATCGGCCTGATCAATAAGCTGAGGGCGTATAAGCTTCAGGAGCAGGGGATGGATACGGTGGAAGCCAATCTTCAGCTGGGCTTTGGGCCGGATCTCAGGGATTATGGCATCGGAGCGCAGATTCTAAAGGACCTTGGCGTCGAAAAAATCCGTTTGTTGACGAATAATCCAAGAAAAATTAAAGGATTGGAAGGATACGGGCTGCAGGTTGTCGAAAGAGTAGCGTTGCAGATGATGGAGAACATCGACAATACACGCTACCTGCACACAAAACGGGAAAAGCTCGGACACCTGCTTTCGTTCCAGGATGATTTAGCTGCAGCTGCTGCAACGGAAACCGAAAGGATGAGATGAATATGGGACACACGTATGAAGGGCATTTAGTATCGGAAGGCCTGCGATATGGAATCGTCATCGGCCGGTTTAATGAATTTATTACTGCCAAGCTGCTGGGCGGGGCACTGGATGGCTTGAAGCGTCACGGCGCCAAGGATGAGGAAGTGGAAGTGGCTTGGGTTCCGGGCGCCTTCGAAATTCCCCTTGCGGCCCAACGGATGGCCCAAAGCGGCAAATATGACGCCGTCATTACGCTGGGTGCCGTTATCCGCGGCTCTACGCCGCACTTTGACTATGTGTGTGCCGAAGTATCCAAGGGTGTAGCTGCCATTAATATGAAAACGGGTGTGCCTACGATTTTCGGCGTATTGACCACCGATTCCATCGAACAGGCAGTGGAGCGTGCAGGCACCAAAGCCGGCAATAAAGGCTGGGATGCTGCGGTAACGGCCATCGAAATGGCTAATCTGCTGAAGCAGCTGCCGTAAGTAAGGAGCGAATGACCCATGAAGGTGACCTTCAAGCTCGAAACCTTCGAAGGACCGCTGGACCTCCTGCTGCATCTCATCGATAAGGCGGAAGTGGATATTTACAATATTCCCATCAAGGAAATCACTGACCAGTATCTGGAGGTTCTGGACGGCATGCAGGAATTGGAGCTGGAGGTCACCAGCGAGTTTCTGGTGATGGCCGCGACACTTCTGGCGATCAAAAGCAAGATGCTTCTTCCCAAGCCGCCGGTGGAGCTGCTGCAAGACGATATGGACTGGATGATGGATGGCGAGGATGGTTTCGACCCGCGTGATGAGCTGGTGCAGAAGCTGATCGAATACCGTAAGTATAAGGACATTGCCGACCATCTGCGTGAGATGGAAACGGAGCGTGGCCTGATCTACACCCGGGAGGCGGCGGATCTGACTCCCTATGTTCATCAAACACCATCTAACCCTGTGGAGGGGCTGGATTTAACGGATTTGCTGCAGGCATTCCGGAAGGCGCTGAAGAAGCAGATCAGCCGCAACCGGGTGTCCATGATCCAGCGGGACGAAATTTCCGTGAAGGACCGGATCACACAGGTGGTGGAGATTCTCCAGGAGGCGGGAGGCAAGCTTCTGTTCTCGCGCCTTCTGTCTCCGGAGAATAGCCGGGAGGAGATCGTGGTGACCTTCCTAGCCCTCCTGGAGCTTATGAAGATGAAAACCATTGTTTGCTATCAGCACAAACTATTCGAGGATATTGTGATTCAGGCAAGAGAGGAAGGTAGCTGGGATGCAGTTGCCCAAATTGAAGTCGATTATTGAGGGGCTGCTGTTCGCCGCCGGGGACGAGGGTCTTGAAGTGAAGCAGCTGGCCGAGGTATTGGAGCTGGATGCGAAATTTACCGCATCGCTGGTGGAGGAATTGAAGGCGGAGCTGAAGAAGAAGGGCAGAGGCATCCAGATCGTGGAGATTGCCGGTGCCCTCCAGCTGACGACACTGCCTGCGCATGCGCCTTATCTGGAGAGACTGGCTGCGTCGCCTACACGTGCGGCGTTGTCCCAAGCAGCTCTGGAGACCCTGTCCATTGTGGCCTACAAGCAGCCCATTACCCGGGTGGAGATTGAGGAGATCCGGGGAGTCAAATGCGACCGGGCCCTGCAGACGCTGGTAGCCAAGGATCTGATTGAGGAAAAAGGACGTGCCGATGCAGTGGGCAGACCCATTCTATACGGAACGACTAAGTCTTTTCTGGACTATTTTGCGTTGAAGGGTTTACAGGATCTGCCGGATTCCTCCAAATTCGAGCATGAGATCGATTTGGAAGAGGAAACCCAGCTGTTGTTCGGCAAGCTGGAGGCAAAGCAATTGACTATAGATGAATTGGACCCGGAATAGGCGAATGTCCTCGGGTCCATCAGGATACAATAAGTTCCGATTGACGGTTTTCATGCCAATTGCGGCATGGAAGCCAGGTCGGAGCTTTTTTTGTTGGTAATTATGGGTGCTCCCCCAAAAGGAATCGGAATTCGCTTCAGAGCATCCCGTCACTTTTGGGGGGAGGGTTGGGCAAAAAGGGGGCCTTATGCATGACATGGTGGGGGTGGGCGCTTGTTATTGGCGCGGCTGCGGCAATAGCGCTTTTGGCAAGCAAGGTATCCTTCGAATTGTTCTATTCCCGGGTGAAGGACAACGACCGGCTGTATATCTATTGCCAAGCTATCTATGGCTTGATCGAATACCGCTTAGAGGTGCCGGTCATCGCATTCAAAGGCTTAAGCAAGGGAATTATCGTTAAGGAAGAGCATGTGAATGAGCGGGGAGACCACCTCATGGCGGAAAATACGCAGGAAATTAACAAGGACAAGGTGATCCTCTATTTCAAAAAAGCCAAAATCTTCGTAGAGGCAACTTATCACATGCGCGATTGGCTGTACGACACCATGTCCAAGGTCACCTGCACCAAGCTGACCTGGACCACAAGGATCGGTTTGGGAGATGCGCCGGAGACGGCTATCACCACGGGGATTGTCTGGACGCTGAAATCCTCCCTTCTGACCTTTCTGTTCACCCATATCAAGCGCTGCGGGAACCCCAAAATCCAGGTGATTCCGGATTACCAGCAGGCTGTTTTTACCACGGAGTTGACTTGGAAGGGCCAGATGCGGTTTGACCAGGCTTGCGCCTCTATGGTGCTGTTTCTGGTGCGGGCCTTCAAAAACAGAGGAAGCTTCAAAGCATGGAAAAAAATCCTTTCCAAATCGCCTGAAGTTTGATGGATTTACATACAACCTGCAGCGTCCGGAAATGCTATTGCTGATGGATTGTCAAAATTGTGTTTGCGAATGAAAAGGAGGAAGACCGTATGGCGGAGCATCCGATTCAGGGGTTAATGAAAGTAGCCATGGAAAATATCAAGGAAATGGTTGACGTGAACACGATTGTGGGGGACCCGGTGGAGACCCCGGATGGCAGCGTCATTATGCCTATTTCCAAGGTCGGGTTCGGGTTTGCCGCAGGCGGCAGCGAATTCTACGCGGACATGGAGGAATCATCGGGGAGCGGCGGCAATCAGCAAAACGGAAATGATGCCAACAATGCCACGGTGATGCTCCCATTCGGGGGCGGCAGCGGCGGCGGTGTATCCATTACCCCAATAGCCTTCCTGGTGGTCAACAAGCAGGGCGTGAAGGTAGTGCCGCTGGACAACCAAACCCATATATATGAACGGCTGATCGATTCGGCCCCTCAAGTGGTGGAGAAAATCCAAAGCATGCTGAAGGGGAGCAGAACCAATGAAATCGACACAAGGGATGGAATTGATTCTGATATTCCCTGATTTAAGAAGCTGAATAAACTTAAATTGAACTATACTATGACCACGCGGCAGCACTTTAGCCTCCACCCCATTAGGCGACATCACCAAGATGACGTTGTCAGATGGAGGGAGGCTATTTCTTTTTATATAAAATTATTACCTTCCGGCTAAGCTTCGATAGTTAAACATTCATCCGTTTTGTGGTTCACACCTTAAACTGGAAATACACAACCGCTTCAGGTGGGTTGTTGGATATTTGGGAGAAGGTTGTGTTGCTGTTGTCTACAGTGGCCCCCAGGTCGTGCCCAGGCTCCCAAGTGATGTCGTTTGACATGAGCATAGCTGTGCAGGCTCTAAGAGAGGCTGACCCATAGACATCAACGTATTCGTCCTTCAACTGGGCAATTACAGCGGCGACATTGAAGGAGAGTAGTGGTGGGCTGTTAATTTCGGGATTAATAGCAGCGTCCACTTTCACTGCTAATGCTAGAGCATTTGTATCCCACCAGATCCAATACCGCTCCCCACTTTCCTCCCCAATATCTGTGGAAGGTGTAAAAGTGTACGGGAGTGCGTTGCTGGTCACATTATAGGCCTCGATCCAGTTGGGGATAGAACTGTTCTTATCGGTGGCCTCATAGATAACGAACTGCTTGATATGCTCCAGTGGTACGATAGCATCGCCTTTACAGTAGTTGACGGTTTCCTGCGGCTGTGTCAGATTACCCGGCAGCAATTCGGCAAAATCTTCAGCAATACATGAGTAGCACTCCTGAATTTTTTGGATTACCGCACTCAGATTTAGACTACGCAAATCAATGTCCACATTGGCGAGTTCTGCATATGCATCAGCCAGCTTGATCTGTTGGTTTTCTATAAGGCAGCGAGCTGAAAAGTTCGAGGTGTTGTCAATATCTTGTTCCATGGCTTCCGCTGCCCTACGCATTTCATTGAGTGTAGTGTATAGTTGATAGAATTTCAAGAGGTTCCCGCCTTTCTTAGTCTCTCAGCATTTTACTGGCCCAGCTATCCAAGCTGTAATCTAAGCACTGAATGTTATCGTAGTGACTAAACATCCCGCGGATGTCTGGCTGAGCATGGGTTGGGAACAGGCCAAAGACTTTGGCACTGTTGTTAACGAAAAGAGATTTTACCACACTGGCAGAAGCCCCTTGCTCAATGGTCTTGGATGGAGAGTCAGTCACATAGATCACTCGGGTGGCGTATCCGTCCTCCACCAATGAGGTAAAGGTATCGTTAATTGCAAGAAGTCCAGACTCAGGCAATGTGTTTCCTCCACTCTTTAATACCGGCATGGCCAATGCTTGGGGAATTAGAGAGATGTTTTCTTTAATAAGAGCGATGTTGTAAGAGTTAAGAGGGTCTCCATCTGTTGCATCACCGAACCAGACCAATGAGGCTAAGCAATCAATGAGCCCCAGGCCAGTATTCCGAACCATCTCCATCTCCAAGAATATCTGTCTGACTAATGACTGAACGGCCTCACTTACAGCTCCATTTTCGGACAAATCTTCCCTCATACTCTCTGTGGAGTCGATGTAGAAGATGACGTTGACTTTAAAAACGTCCGGCAGCGTGTAGCTTGATGAGGCAGGAGGTTTCGGAATAGCATAGGTATTATTGCTAGTCGAAGTGGAGGCACACTCGCGCATGCAGGACTCTGACCGTTGAATGTAATACCTCAAATTGACATTGGATACGACTTTTGATTCCATGATTTTAAGGAGAACGTCATCCAGTTCATCACGATATTTTCGAAGCGTATTTACGGTGCACGGGGAGGCATGGCGCATGGCGAAGTGCAGGTTATGGATTACCTGCTCCAGTAGTGCCACCTGGTGGGCCATCAAGTATAGATTCATTGGCATTTACTCCTTTCAAATTGAAGTATAAGAAAAAAGCTGCGTCAGAGCACAGCTTCTTTGTTTATTTATAAGGATAGAGGAATGAGAGGGATACCCCACCCGATTTTGGATCGCTTAATAGCTGCTGAGTCAATTTCATCTTGTGCCCAGTCTAACGGAGCAGTGATAGTTTCAAATGCCAGTATCAGGAGAAGCAGAAGCGGTGATAGAATTTTAGTCACTTCCCATATCAGTAGAAATAGAATCCATAACATTATTAACAGTGAACGTGGCATCTGGAGGCTCCTCCGTATATCTGTAATTCTTGAAGTGTTTCAGATGGATTTCAATCTTGCCCCATTCGCACCAGGTTTCCGAGTTCTCTTCTATTTTGAAGAGTGAGGCCAGATATTCTTTGGGGATAGGAGGTTTCATTTTTTCCTCCCTTGCTTCGTACCGGAGCCACCACCTGCGCAGCGTCTCCAATGTGATAGTGAGGCTTAAAGGCTCTCCACAATGTCGGCAATGCGCCATGAGTGCTTGGTCGCACTCCATTTCTTCCAGAGAGAAGATGGCGGGCTCTTTGCCGCAACAGGGAGATACATTCAGAAATCCTAGCATTTGGTATCACCAACCTTTGGATGGAGAGCTATCTTTTGGATTTATTTTCCTCGAACCATAACCCATGTACCAACAGGATTCCTTCCTGGGAAATACTTAGTTGAAACATTTTTCAGTATCATGCCTTCCCCGTCTCTGGCTAGGATTTCCTCTAGAGCTGCCCGCTTCCGGGCCTCTCCCTCATATATTTTTCCAATGCGCAGATAGGAAAGGTATTGATGTCCCGAATTTTCAAGAGCAAGAGACGCCAGCTCGTGCTTTAAGATTTTTCTACGTTCCTCCCATGGCAGGTCCAATAACCACTTTCCGTCTCGATCCCGTAAGATATCGTAAACCATGAATGCGATTTTTTTTGCGCCATGCTCAACGAGGAAATCTTTAGTATCTTTGTCGACCTTCTGCCAATCGTCAGACTCTTTCAGTTTCCAAAATGGCTCATGAGAAGGGAATTGACTAATGGAGCTGCTGAAGTATCCGAAGCCTTGCCGCATAAGGGCCTTATCCCGATCACATCCCACAATGGATTTAACTACGTTTGCTTTTTTGCCAGAGAAGTATACCTCGCCGTCAAGGAGAAGTAGAGGGTAATGCTTCAGGATAGAGTGAAGATGTGGTACGTTATCCGTCTTTTCCAGTGGCATCCCTGTTTCAGGGGATGACTTTCGGCTAAAAAACCGCCCGCCAATAGAAAGCTCACGGTCACCATCGAACTTTTCTTCACCGATGTATTGGTCATTCGACCAGAGCTTCTCCAACTGGGCTGAATTCATCTCCTTGATGCTTTCCATTGGGTAAATGACTTCATTTAGGGGATAATCATTATTCTTGCGTCTGGCAACCATTGATGCGATCTCCTCTCAATTAGGGATAGGAAAACGTTGTAATAATTGTGGAAGACTGAGGAATTTATCTGCTGCTACCCCGGCTAAATAGCAGCTCATAATGATTGCAATAATGTAGCAGACCGTTCGCCTACAATTTGCTTTAACCTCACGTTCAACACGCATTCCAAATTCCACAGAGAAAAACAATACATAACTGACTATAAATACTGAAATTAATTTTACAATCACTCCAGCCCTCCTCTCATGTATAATCGATCCTTCATCCGTAGGAGTCGCTCGAAAGATCAGTTTAGTTTCAA
>JAQSYT010000064.1 GCA_029256065.1 Paenibacillaceae bacterium | reverse complement strand
ACCACTTTACCGATAGGGATTCCAACCGCGGCGGCTGCTGCCAGTCCTGCCGTTGGAAGTATGACCTGTTTGCCGGTCCGGAGGAGAAGGGCGGCGGACTGGCGGTGGCTGGTCAGGATGAGCATCCATTCACCATGGGGGCTAAGGACCTGTGTATGATCGGCCATATTCCTGAGCTTGTGGAGTCCGGAGTGGACAGCTTCAAGATCGAAGGGCGAATGAAGAGCATTCATTACGTTGCAACGGTGGTCAATGCTTACCGTCAGGCGCTGGATGCCTATACCTCCAATCCTGCAGAATACGTCCTCCGCCAGGAATGGCTGAACGAAATTCACAAGGCAGCCAACCGGCCGCTGAATACGGGATTCTTTTTTGAGGAGCCGGGCCATGAGGACCATATCTATGGTCCCGAGGAGAAAATGATCGATTATGATTTTGCCGGGCTGGTGGTGGATTATGATTCCACAGCCGGATATGCTGTCGTAGAGCAGCGCAACCATTTCAAGCCCGGGCAGGAAGTGGAGTTCTTCGGCCCCGGGGGAAGATTCTTCACCCAGAAGGTGGAGGCATTGCAGGATCTGGACGGTGTGCTTCTGGACGCAGCCCGCCATCCGCTGCAGCATGTCCGCATGAAGGTGGAGAAGCCGGTTCAGCCCTTCGATATGATGCGTAAGCGGAAGATGTGAGTTGAACGGCAAAAATTATATAAACTTGCGATATATTCCAGTCAATTGTAAAAACCTCCAAAATATTTTTAATTGGAGGTTTTAATCTTTTGTAAAAAAACTATAAAGGAATTCGTATAGATTTGTCGAAGAATGTAGTGAGACAAGAAAATGACAGAATACATAGGATGGTGGATTCATGAAAATTCAACTGCCTGACCCCAGAGGACTTGTCGATCGGATAAAGCAAGGCCAGAAAACGCTTACAAAGGGTGGTGTGGGGGAATCTCACTCGGATAACACGAATACTCAAATTTCCATGAATCCGGCAAAATCGGTTAGCGTAAAGCTCTTTTTAATTTTCTTTTCCTGTATTGTGCTTCTGGTGCTTGCGGTAGGCGGTTTTTCATACATGCAATCGAAGGAGATCATTAAGGATAAAGTCGCACAGGCTACTGAGAAGACGATTACATTAGCCGGCAGCAATACAGAGCAGGCCCTGAAGGTATACGAAGACATTACGATGCAGATGCTGACGGACCAGGAATTTATGAAGGCGCTGCGCAATATCACTGACACTACCTTGAGCGCGTATGACCAGCTCCAGGCGCAGCAAACCGCCAGCACCCGGCTGAGCTCGTTTTTCTCCGGGAAGAATGATGTTTCCACTGCAGTGCTGATTGGAATCGGAGAGAACAGCAAAAACCTCGGAACGGACAGCACCTCCGTCGCCATCCGGGAAAAGGTAAGGGAGCAGGAATGGTTTAAAAAGGTTGTGGAAGGGGATGGAGCCGCCGTTTGGCTGCCTACCAGCTCCGAAAGCTATTGGGGCAACATCAGGGGCGTATTTGGCATGGGCCGGCTGCTGAAGGACATTCAGACCGGAACCAAGCAGTATGTGCTTCTGGTGGAGCTGAAGGAAAAGATGCTGCATGCAGGGCTTGAGAATCTGAACAAAGCGGGAGAAGCTCCTGTTGTAATCATCGATGAAAGCGGCAACCTGGTCCGTACACCCGATCCGGAACGGGTTGGCAAGCCCTTTGACGTTGCTCTGAACAGCGATGATCAGAAGGCTGGGACGGAAGGCGCAGCCAGCCGGACGATTGACGGCAAGCTGACTATCTTCAAGAAGCTGGGCGTATCCCCTTGGACGGTGGCTACTGCGGTTCCGGTGGACGACCTGGTGAAGGATGCGGAGAAGATTTGGAACCTGACCATTATTATGGTTCTGGTCGCTATGGCCTTCGCAATTGCATCCGGCTTCTTCGTAGCCTGGATGGTGGGCCGTCCGTTAATTAACCTGCGGAATCTGATGCAGCAGGGCGAACGCGGAAATCTGACCGTGCGCACAAGGTTCACCAGCCGGGATGAAATCGGTCAACTGGGCCAGAGCTTCAACCAGATGATGGAGCAGATTACCAAGCTGGTTCAGCAGACCAACCATTCCGCCCAAGAGGTACTGAACACCTCCAATGTGCTGTTGAATGTATCCAAACAAACCGCCATTTCCGCCAAGGAAATTGCTGTGGCCACCGAAGAAATCGCCAATGGGGCATCCAGCCTTGCTGTGGAAGCGGAGAAGGGCAACACCATTACCTATGAAATCGGGCTGAAGATGAGCGAAATGTCTAAAGCCAATGAGGAAATGAACCATGCCACCATTCAGGTGGAGCAGGTCAGTGAACGGGGCACCGTGTATATGGCCGATTTGATTGCCAAGACCAATGATACTGAGCAAATGACCCGCAATATGGTGGAAAAGGTGGATCACCTGAAGGAAAGCACCTCCTCCATCCGCAAGATCCTGGACATGCTGAATAATATCTCCAAGCAAACCAATATCCTGTCCCTGAACGCAACCATTGAGGCAGCCCGTGCAGGCGCGGCGGGAAAAAGCTTCATGGTGGTGGCCGATGAGATCCGCAAGCTGGCAGAGCAATCCAAACAATCCATTGAGATTGTTGGCCAGATCACGGACACCATCCAGCGTGAAATTGATGAAACGGTAACGGTGTTGTCCGATGCCTATCCGGTTTTCCAGCAGCAGATTACCTCCGTTAAGGAAGCGGATTTGATTTTCGGCCAGGTACGCAGCCAAATGGACGGGTTGAGCGAGCGTCTTAATGGCGTCAACGACTCCCTGGAATCCCTGGAAGAGTCCCAGTCCACTCTGACCGATGCGATGAGCAATGTCAGCGCCGTGTCCGAGGAATCCTCGGCTACCTCCCAGGAAGTGGCGTCTCTCAGCAATGAGCAGCTGAATGTCAGCGAAGGCTTGGTGAAGCTGTCCGAAAGCCTGGAGTCCCTGTCCGTATCCCTGCAGGAGCAGCTGAAGAAATTTACGGTGTAAGCCAATTGTAAACGGTAAGCCAAAGTCCGCAGATGATCCCTTCCGGGATAGCTGCGGGCTTTTCTTTTTGGTTTGGGCATGGAAATGTTGCCCATACTGGAGAGGAAGAGAATGCAAAGGATGATCGAGATGGATAAGCGCCGCGTGTTCTTCATACTGCTTGGCCTTGTTACGGCTATGGCCGTTTTGGCAGGCCGGCTTCTTTGGCTGCAGACGGTTCAGGAGGTAAAGAGAGCCTCTTCTCCTGTGGATCTGGTCCGCCAATCTGTGCTGCAGCGGGAGCAGCGTCTTCTGCTGGATTCCGGCAGGGGCGATTTCTATGACCGGAACGGAATTTCCCTTACAGGTGAAACCTATTCCGCCCTGCTGGTATTTCCCGTATCCCTGGCGGCATCCGTCAGCCAGGAGGAGGCCATGTCTATGGGCAGGCTGCTGGGTATTGAGCCTGAGGCTTGGGTTCGGTTCCGCCGGGAGCTGACCGTCCCCCGTTTCTGGACAAACGCAGCCGGTAATGCGCCGCTGCCTCTCTCCACCGCTACAGCCCAAGCGATCCGCAAGCTTCATCCCGCGGCAGTAGCGGTGGTTCCTTATAAGCAGCGGTATCTTCCTCCCTATGCGGCAGCCCAGCTTATCGGGTACATCGGGCAGGACCCGGAGCGGGTGAAGGCGGAATTTATGCCCATGGTCAAGGCGGGCCGGCTGGCTTCAGACAGTCTGATCGGGGCTGCCGGTCTGGAGAAGTCCTTCCAGCCCTTGCTGAACGGCTTAGGCGGCACCTTCCTGTCCTTATACACAGACTCCCGGAACGAGCCTATTCCCGACATCGGCTACCGTCTCCATACCCCGGAGAACCCGTATTATCCGCTGAAGGTGATGACAACGCTGGATGCAGGAATCCAGAACGGCTTGGAAAAGCTGGCGGATGAGGCTGCCCTGAAGGACGGGGCGATTGTGGTGTTAGACGCCCATACGGCGGATATTGCCGGCATGGTCAGCCGCCCGCGCTTTGACCCGGCCAGTGTGAATCTGCAGGATAAGGGCTGGGCTAACCAAGCCTTGCTGGAGGCTGCTCCCGGCTCCATCTTCAAAACCGTAGTAGCCGCTGCTGCTCTGGAAGCGGGAGCCGCCCGTCCTGACGAGCGGTTCGAATGCAAGGGCGCATGGGGCAAATACCATTTTACCTGCTGGAAAAAGGAGGGACATGGCACGCTTACCTTTCGCCAGGCTTATGCCCAATCCTGCAATATTGTTTTTGGCCGGATTATGCTGCGGCTGAAGCCCGGGCAGCTGGAGGAAACAGCCCGGAAGCTGGGGATCGGCAGCAAGGCAGGCTGGGCAGGGAAGCTGCTGCAGGACCCTGCCTTCCGCCAGCTGGACCGGGAGGATACGGGGAAAATCTGGGCGGATGAGGCAGCGCGTGAGGATGAAGGAGCCAGGCTGCAGACGGCCATCGGCCAACGTGATGTGCGCATGACCCCTTTGCAGGCTGCCAATATGGTGGTGACGCTGCTGAACAGCGGTTCGCCACAGTCTGTCCGGGCGGTGGAGGAGGTGCGCTACGGCACGGACCGGATTCTCGCAGAGTTTCCGGCCAAGCCGTTGTCGAAGGAGGACGGTATTTCCAAGGAGACATCAGAGACACTTCTGCGTTGGATGCAGGATGTAGTGACCACCGGAACGGGTGCGGCGCTTAAAGGAGCCGTCTGGACATTGGCGGGCAAATCCGGAACTGCCCAGGTTCCGGAGGGGGGAGCAGATCTGTACAACCAGTGGTTCATCGGCTACGGCCCGGTGGAGACTCCCCGTTATGCCGTTGCGGTTGTTTCGTTGAAGCAGAAGGCAAGCGGTCCCGAGGCGGTTACACTGTTCCGGCAGGTGATGGATTTTTTGGCCGGGTATGAAAAAAATGACCGAAAAAAATGACGGGGCCATGTCAGGTCCGATATACTGATTAGAGCGTCATGTGCAAATGCATAAGAGGGCAAGGGAGGCGGCGGATGATCCCATGGGCGGCAAAAAGGCTAAATCGAATAAAGTGGACAGGCTGCGCCTGATTCCCATCGGGCTGCTGCTGGGAACCACTCTGTGCCTGGCGGCCGGATCGCTGCCGGTGGGTGCTGCTGCCGCAGAAGAGCCTATCCCCCTGCAGGCACTGGTGGATGGGGCAAGTGACGGCAGCGTGCTCCGGCTTCCGGAAGGGCGGTATGCGGGTCCGGCGGTTATTAATAAAGCGGTCAGGCTTCAGGGAGAAGGCAGGGTTACGGTGGTGAACGGGGACGCCGGGCCGGTGATCCGGCTGGAGGCATCGGGTGCCGAACTGTCGGGTATCGCCATTGAAGACAGCCGTGATGACCCGGACAGTGTGGCTTTGGAGGTGGCCGGCAGCAGCAATCTGCTGAAGGATTTGGCCATCATTACCCATGGCTTCGGCATCCGTTTGAATCAAGCGCATGATAATAGGCTGGAGAGCATCAGCATAGAGGGGCAGGCTCCCGAAGAAAACGGCCTTTCCCAGGATGAAGAACCCGTTGAGCGGGGAAACGGCATTGACCTTCTGGAATCTAACGGCAACCGAATCCGGAATAACAAGATCAGCAATATGTTTGATGGTGTCTATATAGAAAAAGGCTCGAGCAACCGGATCGAGGTCAATATGGTGAGCCATTCCCGGTACGGATACCATCTGATGTTCAGCCGGGATACGGTTGTGACCGGCAATACCGGCAGCCGCAATGTCACCGGGGCCATGATCATGGCAGATGAAGGAGCCCGGGTGACTGACAATGATTTCGCCAAGCAAAGCGCCAATGCCACTGCCCAGGGCATTCTGCTGTTTGATGTGAAGCGGGTGCTGGTGGAGAATAACCGGGTGGAGGGCAACCGCTTGGGGATCTATGCCCAAACCTTGCGGGATACCACCATCAAGGACAACCGCTTTGTGCGTAATTTCGTGGGGATTCAAATGACCGATGCGGAGGGCAACCGGCTCACCGGCAATGATTTTGTGGCCAATGTGATTCAGGCCCAGGCGGTGGCGGAAGCGGGCAATGTGATTGAACATAATTTTTGGGATGACAACAGCGGACTTGATCTTCAAGGGGACGGGATCAGTGATTTGCCCTACCGGAGCAACTCCTTTTTTCTCACCCTGACGGATGAGACGCCTGCATACCAGTTGTTTTTCGGTGCGCCTGGGATGCTGTTCCTGGAGGGTCTGTTCGGGTCGGGAAGCGGAGAGGATCTGAAGGATCAAGCGCCGTTTATGAAGCCCCATGCCGCAGATACGTCAGACACACAGTCAGGCCCGGGATGGGCTGCTATTCTGTGCGGCGGGCTGCTGCTGGCGGCCAGCACTATTATTTTTGTAAGAGGAGGACGAACATAATGAAGAAGTATTTGCTTACATATTTTTTGGCGGGAGTATTGATTCTGGGGGTGCTCGCTGCCTGCGGCAAAACGGAATATAAGGCTGTAGCCATCAACGAGGGCGTAGACAAGTGTGAAATCTGCCAAATGCTGATCAAGGACGACCAGTATGCCACGCAGATTATTTTGAAGGACCAAAAGCCTTTGAAATTTGATGATTTGGGCGACTTGTACGTATGGCTCAACAAGAACGGCCGGGATAATGTGGGCGCGGCATTTGTCCGGGACTACTACTCCAAGGAATGGATTAACCTGGACCAGGCGGTATACGTTTATGACAAGGCCATTAAGACTCCCATGAGCTTCGGAGTGGTGTCCTTTGCCAAGGAAGCGGATGCGGACAAGTTCATCAAAGAGGCGGGAGCAGGAGCAAAGATGACAGCCAAGGAGCTGGACAGCCATGATTGGGCTCATACCATGGGAGGCGGCCACGGCGGCATGTAAGGAGCTGCGAGGAAATTAGTACCCGCTTTTGTTGGCAAAATCTCCACGGTTAGCTGGTGCTTACGATGCCGGCTTTCCTACGGAAAGCCCTTAGGGAGTTTTGCCGGCAAATTAGCGGTACTTTATTTCGTCGCAGTCTCTAAGAAGGGAAGTGCGGCAGGATGAAATGGCTGATTATCGCTCTGCGTGAGGTCAAGCTGGGGATGCGGAATCCGTGGGCGTATTCCTTTATGGTACTGTTTGCCTGCTTTACCCTGGCCATTGTCCTCATCCAGTCCCATTCGGGGCTGGACGGGTACACCCATGGAACGGGGAGCTTGCTGAACCTGATTTTGTATTTGCTTCCCCTGATGACTCTTTTGCTGGGCTCTTTTGCAGTAACGGCGGAGAAGGAAGAGGGCGGATGGCGGCTTTTGTCTGTGTATTCCTTATCCGGTCTGCAATTATTGCTTGGGAAATATGTTGGTTTATGTCTGGTGATGTTTACTGTAGTGGGGGCAGGCTTTGGTTTATCCGGGCTGATCGGCGGAATGCTCGGCAGGAATTTTTCCCTTTCTATGCTGGCATTTTTTTATTTTTCGTCCCTTGCTCTAGTGTTTATTTTTCTGGGGGTGGCGGTTCTCGCCGGGGCGCTTGCGCACAACCGCTGGCATGCGCTCACCATCAGCGTGGGCATCTGGTTTGTGCTGGTGCTGGCTTGGCCGACGCTTTTAATTGCAGTGCTTGGTTTTCTGCCTTACCCGGCTATCAAACCCGCCCTGCAGGTGCTGACCTTTTTGAATCCAGCAGAGCTGGTGCGGATTTTTATGGTCACGCGGATGGGCGGCGGCTCCAGCTTCGGTCCCGAATACGCTGTCTGGATCAGATGGATACAGGGGGCCGGGGGATTGGCAGGTTTTGCCGGAGCCGGCTTGGCCTGGATTGCCTCTACCTTATTGGCCGGTACCCTGGTCTGGGAGAGGAGGCGGTATGAATGATGATATTGGAGCTGGACGGGGTTAAAAAGGATATTCGCAGCCGGACAGTAGTCCAGCCTGTGGATTACCGTCTGCCTGCCGGGCAGGTGCTGGCGTTGTGCGGAGGCAACGGGGCGGGCAAAAGCACGATTCTGCGGATTGTGGCCGGCATCTCGGAGCCTACCTCCGGCACGGTGAGACTGGGAGGCCGTACCTGGAAGGAGGACCGGAAGGGCTGCTCCTCCATCCTGGGCTATATGCCGGACGACTTCCAATTTGGTCAAGCCTTGACTGCTGGAGAGACACTGGAGTTTTACGCCGCTCTCCGGGGTAAGGCAGCTCTGAAGCGGGTGGATGCGGTGCTGGAGGAGGTTGGCCTTACTTCAGTTCGGAATGGCAAGGTAGCTTCCTTCTCCAAAGGGATGCGGCAGCGGCTGCTTTTTGGACAAGCCCTCTTAGGAGAGCCGGAGCTGCTGGTTTTGGATGAGCCTACCAACGGGCTGGATCCCTATTGGCTTCAGGCATTTGCGGAGCTGATCAACCGGCGGAAGGAGCAAGGACAGTCTGTGATATTTTCCACTCATCAGCTGGAAGCGGCGGAATGGACGGCGGACCATGTGATGTTCATCCACGAGGGAATGGTCAGCATGGCCGGTCCCATGGAGGAGTTCCGCAGCCGTTTCGGCGGGAACGGGCTCTCCCAGGCATTTGCCCATTCGGCTAAGTTATTTCAGGATGGAGGGACACCGACATGAGACAACGGAAGCTGCGATCGTCCTTATCTCATCTGCTGCTTTCGGCGGGTGTGGTGGGGCTGCTGGTTCTTTTGGCGGGATGCGGCACTGCCGCTGCGCCTGCTCCGGGAGTGGATCTGAATCCGTACACCATTGATTTTTCCGCCGACCCGGCTGTTCCGCGGATTGGCTCACCGGTTGCGCTGGAGGTGAAGGTGAACGGCAAGGAAAAGCTCTCCAAACGGTCAGAGGTTTATTTTGACCTGAAGAAGAAGGACTCTACATTAGAATTGGAGATTAAGGCGGAGTCCAACGGCGATAACCGCTTCGCCGGTGCATATACCTTTAAGGAGGCGGGCTTTTATGAGGTATCCATTCATGTGATCACCCGTACCGCCCACCAGACGGAGGTAAGGCAGCTGGAAGTGAAGCCTTGATGAGAAGGGCAGCAACGGTTCAAAAACAAGCTCCTTCCGGGTATTCCGCGGATAAGGGGCTTTTTATTTATCCAGCAATATCAAAAGAACATTTTATGACAAAATTCACACTTTTCTGATATGATGAACTAAAATAGATTTTAAAATGGAGCTGGAGGTTTAATATGAAAATGCTGGGAAAATCAGGTCGCGCCGGGCGCCGCTTTCGGTTCAGCTTGCAATGGAAGACCATTCTGGTTTGTGTGCTGCTATTGGTCACTCCAGGACTGACAATCGGTTACATCGGGTTCAATACGGCTAAATCGGAGCTGGACACCATGGGTGAGACCGCCTTGAAGCAGCAAGTGGACATGACCATTCAACTGATTGACGCATATCAGAGCATGGTGGATAAAGGGGCAATTACGCTTGAGGAAGCCCAGGAGCAGGTCCGGATCCGGACAGTGGGACCCAAGAAGGCGGACGGGAAAACACGTGAGATTGCCAATAAAATCGGGGAATACGGCTATGCCTTCGCCCTTGACGCCAAAGGTGTGGATGTGATGCATCCCAGCCGTGAAGGAGAGAATCTCTGGGAATCCAAGGATTCCGACGGAGTTTTATACATACAGGATATGATCCGCATTGGAGCAGGAGATGGCGGCTATACCTATTACAGCAACCCTCTTACCGGCACAGATGAGGTGGCCCGCAAGGTAACCTACTCCCGAAGCGAGCCCCATTGGGGATGGGTTGTGGCAGCCGGCTCCTATATGGTGGATTTTAATGCAGGCTCCAATAAAATCGGGGACATGATGCTGATTGTTCTGGCCATTTTTACTGGAGTGGGATCGGTAGGAGCAGCATTGTATGCCCGGCATATTGCCAAGCCAATCCGCCAGATAACCAGCCAGGTGGAGGAGATGGCGGGGGGAAACCTGCAGCTGGATGAGCTGCGGATCACTAACCGCGATGAAGTGGGACGCCTGTCCGAGCATTTTTCCGTCATGAAGGAGCAGCTGCGCGGGCTGATCAGCCACGTATCCTCCTCATCCCTGCAGGTCGCCGCCACAGGTGAGCAGCTATTGGCCGGCAGCGGGGAAACCAGCCGGGTGGCCGAGCACATCGCCCACTCCATCCAGGAGGTGGCCGAAGGCGCCCAGCACCAATCCGGCATCATTGATGAAATCAGCCAGCTGACCCGCTCCGCCAATGACAGTGTGGCCAGAATCAGTGAAGGTTCGGAGTCGGCGGCCCAAGCCTCCGCCGAAGCAGCCGCGACGGCAGACCAAGGAACCCGGGCGATGGTGGAGACCATGGAGAATATGACTCTGATCCAGGATAAGATTATGGGGATCGAAAAAACAGTAAGGCTTCTGGAGGAAAAATCAGGTGCCATCGGTGAAATTCTCGGACTGATCACCTCCATTGCTTCTCAGACCAATATTCTCGCCTTGAACGCAGGCATTGAGGCTGCACGGGCCGGGGAGCAAGGCAGGGGCTTCGCTGTGGTGGCAGCCGAGGTGAAGAAGCTGGCACTGCAAACCGGCAGCGCGTCGGAGGAGATCGGCACCCTGATCGGGGAAATCAAGGGGGAAATCGCCCAGGCTGCAGCCGCTACCCGGGAGGAAGTGGCAGCGGTAACCGCCGGCTTGAAGCTGGCTTCCACCGCTAATGCATCGTTCCAGGATATTCTCCAGGCAGTGGGACTTGCAGCAGAGCATTGCAGAACAACCGCCGATGCCTCAGCTGATGTTTCCATCCGTATGGATGGCCTGGCCGCTGCGGTTGAGCAAATCTCCGCCATCTCGGCAGAAGCAGCCGGCCAATCCCAGAATGTAGCCGCCTCTGCCCAGGAGCAGAATGCCTCCATGGAGGAGGTTGCGGCGGCAGCGCAGCAGCTCTCCCAAATGGCAGATGAGCTGCAAAAACTGGTATCTTTTTTCAGGGTGGAGGGATAAAGCATGGTTTCTGCCGTCGAAAAATGGTATAGTACTAGAAGTGCGGCAAAACGCTGCGATTCATGATTGGGACAATAGGGGGACACGAAAATAATGGAAGACAACAACAAAAAGAACGACGGCTGGGAGCAGGATGGGGACCAAGCCGGAAGCACTCCGGAAGAGAACCAAACTGGCGAACGGGCCGCCAATGAGCCGGCTTTCCCTTCGGAAGGGGATGAGTTTGGACCGGATGCTTTTGCGGATGAGCCTGCTGAAGAGAGAGTAGAGGCTGCCGCAGCGGCTGTTCCCGCCAAGGCTAATCCCTTGCCCTGGTTCCTGTTTGCCATTACCTTGGCTGCTCTGGCTGTCGTTCTATATCTGGGCCAAACGGGTAAAGCCGGGGTCAGCGGCTCGGCTGCAACGGTTAACGGCGAGAAGGTAACCAAGCAGGAGCTGTACGACGCGATGTACAAGCAGGGCGGCGAAACCACGCTGGACAGCCTGATTTCGGAGAAATTGGTAGCCCAGGAAGTGGACAAGGCCAAGGTCAAGGTGGATGAAGCGGCAGTGGAGACGGAGTTTACCCAAATCAAGGGGCAATTCCCAGATCAAGCCCAATTCGACAGCGCCTTGTCGCAAAGCGGTTATACCCTGGAGACTCTGAAGGCTGAAATCCGCAAGAACCAGGAGATCAGCAAAATCTTCGAATCCAAGATGGATCTGTCTGATGCCAAGCTGAAGGAATACTTCGATAAGAATGTGGACCAATACAATACACCGGAGCAGCTCATGATCTCCCATATCCTCGTGGAGAAGCAGGAGGATGCTGACAAGATACTGGCCGATCTGAAGGCAGGAGCGGATTTCGCCACGGTTGCCAAGGAAAAATCCTCCGATACCGGAAGCAAGGACAGCGGCGGCTCCCTGGGTAGCTTTATCGCCCGCGGCCAAGGACTGGATCAAGCCTTTGAGGATGCGGCGTTTAAGCTGAACAAGGGTGAAATGAGCGGAGTCGTACAATCCTCCTTCGGCTTCCATATCATTAAGGTGATGGATAAGAAGGACGAGGTTAAAGCTGATTTTGACAAGCAAAAGGAAGATGTTAAAAAGAACATGGTCGGCGAAGAGGTGCAAACCAAGGGCGCCGAATGGCTGGAAAACCTCAAGAAGGACGCCAAAATCGAAAAGCTGTAATGCTGGAGCATCAGCACATTGCACATTCCATCCCGTCTGCATGGCTTAATAGCCGTGTCGGCGGGATGTTTTTGTTTGGATGAGATAATTCCATTCCAAACAACTAATGAAAACACAAAAGGAGACAATGGCAGTGGGGTACAACCGTTTTTTGAATGCGCATACAATGGGGATATTCCAGTAAGGTAAGCGCTGACAGGAACGGGAGGTGAGAGTGTAAATGAAACAAATAAAGCGGATTGCCTTATATCTTGACTTTTTCTTTGAATCATTGGCTAAAATGGGCCTTTTGTCCATGATCCTAATCGTGACCCTTCAAGTCTTCACCCGCAAGCTGTTCAACTTTGTATTTTTCTGGTCGGAAGAAATGACATTGCTCCTACTGATCTGGTTCTCGTTTATGGGAATTGCACTTGGATTCCGTGAACACTTACATCTGGGCATTGATACCTTTACCAATATGCTGCCTAAGCCGATTGATCGTTTGATTGACCGGATAATCCAGCTTTGCGTCCTGGCATTCGGGATTTATCTGGTGTATTACGGCTGGGACTTTACCCGCTTGATGCATGAATCCTCCTTGCCTGCTACAGGTCTTCCCAATTCCCTGACCTATGTAGTGATGCCAGTCACAGGGCTTATGATCTGCATCTACTCTGTTCTGCAGCTGTTGGGAATTGATACGGTCAGGCACAAAAACGTTGAGGAAGGAGGCAGCGAGGCATGATCAGCAGCACCGTGGCCATTACTATTTTGACTGTCAGCTTTTGTTTGCTTATCGTGTTCCGGTTTCCCATATCTCTTGCGCTGGCAGGCTCAACCCTGCTCACCGTATTGTATCTTAAGATACCTTTGGCAGCAGTGGGACAGACCATGATTCAAGGCATCAACTCCTATTCTCTGTTGGCAATCCCGTTCTTCATCCTGGCCGGACAGATCATGAGCGAGGGCAAAATGGCACTCCGTCTGATCAATATGGCACAGGTATTCGTGGGCACAATCCGGGGCGGCTTGGCTATGGTCAACTGCGTTGCTTGTATGTTCTTCGGCAATATCTCCGGTTCGGCAATTGCAGACGTATCCTCCATCGGCTCCGTTATGATCCCGATGATGAAGAAAAAGGGCTATGATACCGATTACGCGGTAGGCATTACGGTATCCTCCGCCATTCAGGGAGTGGTTGTGCCTCCCAGCCACAATCTTGTCCTGTATTCCCTTGCGGCAGGCGGCGGCGTTTCCATTGCATCGCTTTTTCTGGCGGGTATTGTTCCGGGAATTATGCTCTGCGCTTCACTGATGGTTACCGCTTATTTCACGGCACGCAAGCGGGGCTATCAAAAGAGCGAGCCTGTCCCATTAAAGCAGGCGCCAAAAATTATTGCCGACGGCTTCCTCTCCATGATGACGGCTGTCATCATTCTGGGCGGCATCTTTTCCGGCTGGTTCACGGCAACGGAAGCAGGTGCCATGGCTTGTCTGTACGCGTTTATTCTTACTTTCTTAATTTACCGGGATATCCCCATCTCCCGCATGTGGATTATCTTGACAAGAACATTGCGCACTGTTTCAATGGTATTGTTTTTGATCGCATCCTCGGCCAGCTTCGGCTGGATTCTTGCCTATTTGAAGGTGCCGGCTATTGTAACCGACTTTATGCTGGGCATATCCGATAACCCGATTGTTATTTTGTTGATTATCAATGTGCTGCTCCTGATTCTGGGGGCACCCATGGACATGGCTCCCCTGATTGTTATTATGACGCCAATTCTGCTTCCCGTTGCTACTGCTATAGGCGTTGATCCTGTTCATTTCGGCATCATCATGATGCTGAACCTGGGCATCGGCTTATTAACTCCGCCGGTTGGAACTGTCCTTTTTGTGGGCTGCGCTATCGGGAAAATCTCGGTGGACAGCGGGACACGGGCGATGATGCCGTTTTTTTATACCATGTGCGTTATTCTGCTTATTCTCACCTATATACCGGGGATTGTCATGTGGCTGCCCCGCATGTTCGGGGCTGCCTGATAAAAGAAGCGATAATGTTAAGGGGGATAAGGGATATGAGCATGATCAAGAAGGCAACGGGGGTTTTGCTTACTTTGGCGCTTGCAGGCGCAGCATTGGCCGGCTGCGGCGGAGAAGCCGTGGAAACTCAGGGGGCCGCAAATGGAAAGTCGGGTCCCAAATATGTATTCCGTTTGGCGGAGACGCATCCGGCGGACTACCCGACTACGCTTGGCGATAAGAAGTTTGCCGATCTGGTGAATGAGCGCTCCAACGGACGGATCAAGATTGATGTATTTGCCAATTCCCAGCTGGGAGAGGAAAAAGCGGTGCTGGAGCAGGTGCAGCTCGGCGCCATCGAATTAACCCGTGTGAGCTCCGGTGCATTGGCAGCGTTTAATAAGAATTTCGAAGCCTTCAGCCTGCCGTATATTTTCGAGAGCGACGCACATCTCTGGAAGTTCCTCGAAAGCGATACGGGTAATAAACTGCTGGACGGCTTGGAAAACTCCAGGATGAAGGGGCTTGCCTACTACAGCTCCGGCGCCCGAAATTTCTATTCCACCAAACCGGTGAAGTCCTTCGCTGATTTAAAGGGCTTGAAAATCCGGGTCCAGCAAAATAAGGTGAATATTGATCTGATGGAGGCACTGGGTGCCAATGCTACCCCTATGGCCTACGGACAGGTATTCAGTTCCTTGCAGACAGGGGTAATCGACGCGGCCGAGAATAATTTCCCCAGCTATTACACCTCCAGCCATTATCAGCAGGCCAAGCATTTGATCCTGGACGGCCACCAGATGGTGCCGGAGGTACTCCTGATCAGCAAGGTGGTGTGGGAACGGCTGGGCGCTGAGGACCAGAAGCTGGTGAAGCAGGCCGCTCTGGATTCCGTAACCTTCCAAAGGCAGGAATGGGACAAATTCGAGAAGGAGTCGGCGGAAAAGGTCAAGGCTGCCGGCGGTGTGACCATTACCGAGGTGAAGGACAAAAAAGCTTGGCAGGATGCGGTTAAGCCTGTTATCGAAAAATACCGCACGGAATACAAGGACTTTTTGGCTGCTGTTGAAAAGCTGAAATAAGTGCGCCACGGGTTGCGGAACACCAGGGACCATGTTATGACAGGTATGCTATAATCGGCCAGAGGAAGGCCCTTCCGGGCCTTCCAGTTTCGCTTTAATGGGCGGGAGGGAGTGGGACACATCCGTACCAGATGGTCTGTCTTGTTGTCGAATATGCTCAATCAGGCGGTCCTTCTCCGGGACAGGCCGCTGGTGGCGAAGCTTCTGGTATACTCCGCGCTCCTGGTGGTCATTCCCATGATGGTGGTGGGTATTATTTCCTTTAACCGCTCCTCTACGGTGCTGGAGGAGGAAACCAGCCAGGCCAGCTGGCAGATTATCGAGCAGGTGAAGACCCATGTGGAGTATTATGTCCGGGACATGGAAAGCGACATGCTGTCCATGCTGAACCATCCGGCCATGACCGCACTGATTTCCATGCGTACGCCGGAGGAGGTCCGGAATTCCGGAATCCGCGGGGAGGTGCTGCAGCTTATGCGCAACATGGCTTATTCCCGCAATGATATTTCCCATGTGACGGTAATCATGGACAATGTGGCAGTGATTGATACCCAGGAGGTCAGGAGCGTCTATCCCGCCGCAGGAATGAGCCAGGAATATTGGTATCCTCTGGTGCCGCAGGTAGGCGACCTGATTATCAGCCGGATTATTGCCTGGCCGGACAAAAAGGAGCCGGTGCTGACCATCGCCAGGCGTTTGGTGAATCCGCGGACCCTGGAATCCGTGGGCATGCTGGTGGTGGATATCAACTATAAAAGGCTGCAGGAAATTGCCGACAAGGTCACTGTAGGACGGACCGGCTACATGAGCATTCTGGATTTGAACAGCCATTATGTATACCATCCTGATCTGAACCAGCTGGGCAAACAGGCCGATGTTGATGTGAAGTCCATAATGGAAACCGACGAAGGGACCTTCCGGACCAGAGGCCAGGGCGGGACCCGGGAGCTTCTGACCTTCAGCCGCTCCTATGCGCTGAACTGGCACTTTGTCACATCGGTTCCTTACGGAGAGCTGATGCAGGGCCGCAGCTATATCGGCAAAACGATCATATGGGCCATTTTGATCACCCTTTTGGCTGCCTATGGTGTAGGGATTGCCTTCGCCTCCAGTCTGGTAGTGCCTATCCGGCGGATGGAGTGGTACATGAAGAAGGTGGTAAGGGGGGACTTTACGGGAAATCTCCAGGTGGACTCCCGGGATGAAATCGGCATGCTGGCCAGGGGGCTGACCGATATGGTGGGCCAGCTGGGGACGCTGCTGGACGAGGTTTATGTATCCAAGCTGAGGGAAACCCGGATGATGCTTCATCAGAGGGAAACGGAGCTGAAGGTGCTGGAATCCCAGATCAACCCCCATTTTCTCTACAACTCCCTGGAGACGATCCGCGGCATGGCGCTGGACAGAGAGATGGAGGACATTTCCGGGATGGCCTCCTCCCTGGCCCGTCTGCTCCGCTATAATCTGAAGAATTCCTCCCCCATTGTTACACTCAAGGAAGAGCTGGATAATTGCGAGATCTATCTGAAAATCCAGAAGTACCGGTTTGAGGAAAAGCTGGAGTACCGCTTTGATATTCCCGCCTGGCTGGAGGAAAAGCAGGTGCCCAAGTTTTCCCTGCAGCCTATTATTGAGAACTGTGTGATTCACGGCATTGAGGCATCGTTGGGCAGAGTCAGCATCCGGGTATCCGCTTATCCGGAGGAGCATGCGGGGGTCTTCATTCTGGAAATCGCTGATACAGGACCCGGCATCCAGCCTGCTCTTCTGCGGAGAATCCGTGATGATATGGGCATCCGGGATATCAGTGAGGGAGGCTCGCAAATTGGGTTAATTAATGTGCATAGGCGGATCGCCCATTTATTCGGAGAAGCGTACGGAGTAGAAATCGGCAGCAAGCCGGATGAGTGCACATGGGTGCGCCTCCGTTTGCCGCTGGCTGCAAGGAAGTCCGCCGCCGAAACTAACGACCAAGGAGGAAGCGCCAATGAACCGCATCCTGATTCTGGACGATGAGCGCTGGGTGCGGACATCCCTAAGGCGGGTCGTCGAGCTTACCGGCCTGCCGGTGCAGGTGGTTCACGAATGTGCCGATGGCTTGTCCGCATTGGACTGGCTGAAGCGGGAGGCTGTGGAGCTGATCTTCGCCGATATCCGCATGCCTATTATGGACGGGCTGGCGTTTATCGAGCAGCTCCGCCAGTGCGGAGGCAGGCAGGATGTGGTGATTATAAGCGGGTATGATGATTTCGGCTACGCCCAGCAGGCTATGCGGTTCGGCGCGATGGACTATCTGCTGAAGCCGGTTGAGGCTGAGGATATGGGCAAATGCCTCAGCAAATGGCTGCAGCGGAATGCGGAAACGGCAGCCCTGGCGGATTTGCCCAAGCTGGATGCCCAGGAGCAATCCACCTTCCAGCGTGTGGCCCGCTGCGTACGGGAGGGACTTCCAGGCCCGTTGGCGCTGAAGGATATCGCCGCGCAGGTGCATTTGAATCCAAGCTACTTGAGCCAGCTGTTCAAACGCCACACCGGCAAAGCCTTCTCCGATTATGTGGCCGAGGCCAGACTGGAGGAGGCCAAGCGGCTGTTGTCACGGACCACCCTGCGCATCTCGGATATTTCCGACCGGCTGGGCTACGCGGATTTGGGGTATTTCAGCAATGTGTTCAAAAAGCACACCGGCTTACCGCCCTCCGAATACCGGAAGCGCTGTTCCCAGCAAACCCAGGACAGCTGCTGCCGGGACAAATAGCTTCCGGTTTATCCCCCCCTTGAGCCGCAAGGGGGCTCTTCTGTTTTGGCCGGGCGGGATATTCCCCCCTGCTGCCGGGGCAGGCCGTTGGAAACTGCGCTCAACATATGTTACCATTTGATAAAGTAAGAGATTCTGTAACTTGGAGGTACCGCCCTTGACTGAACACAACAGGCAGCCTATTATTACGATCTGTTCGGACTCTGTGGGCGAAACCGCCGAAGCGGTGGTGAAAGCCACGATCCGCCAGTTTGACCTCCGGAATGCCAAAATCAAACGGTACAGCCATGTGCTGACGGAAGCGGAAATCCGCGATATTGTCGGCGAGGTGGCCCAGAACGGCGGCTTAATCGCCTATACGCTGGTGCAGCCGGACCTGCGTGAGCTGATCCGGGAGGAGAGCCTGCGGCTTGGCGTCCGCACGGTGGATGTGATGGGACCGATGATGCAGGCCTTTATTGAATCCTTCGACGGTTCGCCTACCCGCAAGCCGGGTATGCTGCACCAGATGGACGATGATTATTTCAGACGGGTGGAGGCCATTGAATTTACCGTCAGCTGTGATGACGGCCGCGATCCGCGGGCACTGCTGAATGCGGATATTGTCCTGATCGGCGTGTCCCGGACCTCTAAAACGCCGCTTAGCATGTTTTTGGCCCATAAGGGCTACAAGGTGGCCAATCTGCCTCTGATTCCTGAGGTGAAGCCTGCGGCAGAGCTGTTCCAGATTCCCAAGGGGAAAATTGCCGGGCTGATCATGGACCCGGAGAAAATGCTGAAAATCCGCGTGGAGCGGCTCCGCGCCTTGGGCCTGACCGCCGGCGCCAAATATGCCAATATGGAA
>JAQSYT010000441.1 GCA_029256065.1 Paenibacillaceae bacterium | reverse complement strand
TTCATACACACCCATACGCAGAATCTCCCGGTCCACCTTGGACAATCGGTCCATGGACCAGCCCTTCAGGTAATCGGTGAGCAGGTTGTCGATGGCAGCCAGGTACTCTTCCGTTCCTGCCACCAGCTCTTTTACGTCACCGGGTACAATATCCTCATTCTTCTGGCGCAGCTCGGCTTCATTCTCCTGCAGCGCTTCTTCAATGACCATCCTGATGGCATGGTCCACATCCACTTCATTCATTCGCAATTGATACAGGCTCTGTACGGCGAGCTCTCTGGCTAATCTGCGTCTCATCGGACGACTTCAACCCCCTATTCGATACAAAACAAAACCCCGTGAAAGGGCACTCCAGCGTGAGACGGTGCCGTTCCACAGGATTATACACGGATATAACTTGGTCCAAGCCGGAGGCCGGATAAGTTATGTACAGCCTCGAATTTGACGAAGTCAAATTGAGGGGAGCTTCTTGCGATTTCAGCATCTGCGGGTGTTTAAGCAACCGGTTTACCGGAACATCTTCCATCTTTCGGAAAGCCAGCGCCACAGCTGATCCAGCTGAAGCAGCCGTTCTCCTTGATCCAGCTTTTTCCCAATATAATAACCGATAAAAACAATGAAAGCAAAAATAAGCATGTCCCAAAAGCCTGCGAACAAATAAAGGAAGCCCAAGAAGAAGCCAAAGGCCGCCCCCAAAAGCTTACCCCGGTGCTGCTCCCACAGGTCTTTCCACATATCCGGCTTCACCTCTATTCAACCCGGCTTTTGAAGGTGGGCGCAGATTGGACGATATTGGCAATAAATACGGAAACGCCGGCCACCGGAATGCCGGTAATTTCCTCGATATGCTGCTTGACGGCAGATTGCATCTCCTCCGTCAAGGCCGGAATGGAGCTTTCCCCATCCACCATGCTGCGGATGGTCACTTCAATGCCTGCGCTGCCCACCCGGATGCGGGCGCGCAAATCCTTGACGCCGCGGGAGCGGGAGGCGGCCTTCAGAGCCAGATTTTCCACCGTTTCAATGGAAATGCGGATATCTCCCCATTCATTGCGCTGGTCGATGGAGGGTGCTTGCTCCCTGGAGCTTCTGACGGAAATATAGAACAGGCGCAGGGCAATCAGCAGAAGCACTGCACAGACGGCGATAAAAGCAATTGCCGGGCCTGTCTCCGTATAAACCCGCTCGGTAAAAGCCTGGGTGTCCTCCAACGGAATCCAATTGAACGCCCCGGCCAACATGGCGCAGGCGGCTACCATAACGGCAAGGCTGAAAATAAACAAAAGAAGGCGGTCGATAATCTTGGCCATTTTAGCTTGTCCCCTTCCATTCCATGCCAAACCTTCCTGACGGGTCCCCTTTCGTGAAGCAAGCCCCCTATGGCTAGGGGGCATAAGTGCAAAGCCGTTATTTCAATTTAATAACGGTGGTCGCATCCTCTTCTACAACCTTCTCCGGAGTCTTGAACTGAACGCCGTGGATATGGACATTCACCTCAATCACATCCAGGCCGGTCATGGATTCGATGGCCTGCTTCACATTGCGCTGAATATCGGAGGCAACTGCCGGAATCCGCTGTCCGTATTCAATGATAATGGAAACATCGATGGCCGCTTCCTTCTGGCCAACCTCCACCTTCACGCCCTTGGAAAGGTTCTTGCGTCCCAGAAGCTCGGCAACGCCGCTGGCGAAACCTCCGCTCATGCCTGCTACCCCTTCCACCTCGATGGTAGCCAGACCGGCGATAATTTCAATGACTTCAGGGGCAATCTGGATATTCCCCATGTCCGTCTTCTCATAATCTGGAGCTATGGTGCTCATATATACACCTCCCAAGCATGTTGGACATCATAATACATTACTATACCATTTGGACCGAACGTTGACAAACCCTAAGATTTAAGAGTTGAACACATCGACCTCTTCCAGGAACTTGATATCGAAATCCCCCTTCAAGAAGGTGGGATGGCGCATCAGCTTCATATGGAAGGGAATGGTAGTCTGCACACCGTCAATGGCAAACTCGGATAAGGCTCTGTTCATCCGGGCGATAGCGTCCTCCCGGGTATCCCCCCAGACGATCAGCTTCGCGATCATGGAGTCATAATAGGGGGAGATGACATAGCCGGGATATGCGGAGCTGTCCACCCGCACACCCAGTCCGCCCGGCGGAAGATAGAAGGAGATTTGACCGGGTGAAGGCATAAAATTCCGCTCCGGGTCCTCGGCATTGATCCGGCATTCGATGGCCCAGCCCTTGATTTGGACATCCTCCTGCCGGAAGGACAGGGGATGGCCCTCGGCCACACGGATCATTTCCTTGATCAGGTCCAC
Source organism: Paenibacillaceae bacterium (assembly GCA_029256065.1). Taxonomy (GTDB): domain Bacteria; phylum Bacillota; class Bacilli; order Paenibacillales; family NBRC-103111; genus Paenibacillus_AR. The sequence continues at coordinate 1,514 of JAQSYT010000441.1, read as the reverse complement.
TCCTGTCACCATTTCGGTAACCGGGTGCTCCACCTGGATCCGGGTGTTCATTTCCATGAAGTAGAAACTACCGTCCGGTGCCAGCAGGAATTCCAGGGTTCCGGCGCCGGAGTAATTCACCGCCAAGGCAGCGCGCACGGCAGCTTCTCCCATTTTTTCCCGAACCTCGGGTGTAATCACGGAGCAAGGAGCCTCCTCCACCAGCTTCTGGCGGCGGCGCTGCACGGAGCAGTCCCGCTCGCCCAGATGGACGGCATTGCCGTGTTTGTCGGCGATAATCTGAATCTCCACATGCTTCATGCCGGTAAGGAACTTCTCCAGATATACCCCGGCGTTGCCGAAGGCCTTCTGGGCCTCCTGCTGGGCGGTAGTAATCTGCTGAAGCAGAGACTCCTCGTCATTAGCGATGCGGATGCCCTTGCCGCCGCCTCCGGCGGTAGCCTTGATAATAACCGGATAGCCGATGTCCCTGGCGATCATTAGGGCTTCCTGGGGATCCTCCACCAGCCCGTCAGAGCCGGGGATGACAGGAACGCCCGCCTTTTTCATGGTATCCTTGGCAACGGCCTTGTCTCCCATCTTGCTGATGGCTTCAGGGGAAGGACCAATGAAGGTAATGTTGCAGCGTTCGCAGATCTCCGCGAAATCCGCATTCTCCGCCAGGAACCCGTAGCCGGGATGAATGGCGTCGGTTTCCGTCAGGGTGGCGACGCTCATCAGATTGGTAAAGTTCAGATAGCTGTCCTTGGACAGGGTAGGACCGATGCAATAGGCTTCGTCCGCCAGCCGGACATGAAGGGAATCTCTGTCGGCTTCCGAATACACGGCAACCGTATAGATATTCATCTCCTTGCAGGCGCGGATGATCCGGACCGCAATCTCGCCCCGGTTGGCAATTAGTATTTTTTGAAACGCCATGATCTGGATGATCCTCCCGAAATATAATACTTTCGCAAGACGATTGGCAGCTCGCCCCCTCGTACAGGGTGCCTGCAAGCAGGTTTGCATACACGCCCTGGTAACGGGCCTCAGACGCGGACCAGGAATAACGGCTGGCCGTATTCCACAAGCTGGCCGTTTTCCACCAGCACCTGCACGATCTCGCCCTTGACCTCCGCTTCAATCTCATTCATCAGCTTCATGGCTTCCACGATGCAGACTACGGTTTTTTCCGTTACCCGGTCTCCCGCCTTGACGAATGAGGAGGCTTCAGGTGTCGGAGCGTGATAATATGTACCCACCATCGGCGAAACGATCCGGTGAAGCTGGCCCTCATCCTCTTGCTTGGATTGGGGCTCCTTCTCCTGGGCAGACTCGTTCTTCACGGCTTCAGCCTGAACCGGAATGGATGCGGGGACTGCCTGATAGGCGGGGGTATGGGTAACCAAAAGGGATTCGGTGACGCCCGGTTTTTTCAGATACAGCTTATATCCTTCATTTTGAATCTCCAGCTCCTGCAGATTCGACTGGTCTACGAGGCGGATCAATTCCTTGATTTCGCTTAATTTGAACAT
>JAQSYT010000063.1 GCA_029256065.1 Paenibacillaceae bacterium | reverse complement strand
GGCTTTTGACGCTGTTCAAATCCGCTGCGGATTCCGGCAGCCAGATGCAGGGCACTTACAAATTTGTGGATGGGGTTACCCACATCTCGGTGTTTACCCCCTTTGACCTCCCGGGCGGGAACCGCTGGCTGATGATGGTAACCGCACCGGCGGATGAGGTTAACCGTGAGCTGTCCAGTCTGGCAGTAAGCATTCTGGTGATTTCCCTCTTATGCCTGGTTCTGGCTGCAGCAGCCATAGCTTATATCAGCCGTTTGATCGCCAAGCCAATTACTGTCATCCGCGACGATTGCAAAATGTTGGCCTCCGGGAATTTGCAGGAGCAGGCGCGGGATATCCGTTCCGCGGATGAAATCGGACAGCTGGCTGACGGGTTCCGTGAGATGCGCGGCACACTCCGCGGTCTTATCACCCGTGTATATGCCCAGTCCGAGCAAGTGGCAGCCTCCAGCCAAGAGGTGACTGCCAGCGCCCATCAATCCTCTGTGGCTGTTAACCAGGTGGTGGAATCCTTCACCTCCATTGTGCAGGGCTCGGAGCGGCAGGCTGTCTCCGTCAACCGGTTGAATGAGGTGGCCGAGGATCTGTTCGCCCACACCAGCCAGATTGCGGAGGCGGCAGATAACGCGGCAGAGGTAGCACGCAGAACCTCCGAATCCGCTCATACCGGTTCCAGTACGGTTGCCGAAACGCTGGCGCAGATTCATGCGGTGGGCACCGGCTCGGTAAAAATAGGATCAGCTATGGACGAGCTGAACCGCAACTTTGCGGAAATCGGCAAAATTGTCGGCATTATCTCCTCCATTTCAAACCAAACCAATCTGCTTGCCCTGAACGCATCCATCGAAGCGGCACGGGCAGGCGAGCACGGGCGGGGCTTTGCCGTGGTGGCGACGGAGGTCAGATCCTTGGCCGAGGAATCCAGCGGAGCCGCCGCCCAGATTACAGCGCTGATCTCCCGGAACCAGGCCAGCCTGAACCAGGCGCTGGCGGTTACGCAGGATGGCAGGGAGTCCATCCACTCCGCCATCCGTCTGGCCGATGAAACCAACCAGTCCTTCGGCTTGATTAGGGAATCGGTGCTGGGCTTGACGGAGCAGGTGGGAAGCATTTCACAGGCCATCGGCAAGATTGTCCGTGGGGCCGAGGTTCTGGCCGAAGCGGCCAAGGATACGGACGAGGCCAGCCACACGGCTCTGATGGAATCTGCAGCCGTATCTGCCACTACCCAGGAGCTGTCCGCCGCCATGGAGGAGATTGCCGCTTCCAGCCAAAGTCTGGCTGTGCTGGCAGGTGAGCTGCAGTCAGAGCTGACCAAATTTTCACTCTAGAAACAGCAGCGTAAATCGAGCACCGCAGATGAAGCTTCATCCGTCCAAATAAAAGGCAGCCCCAGGGCTGCCTTTTACTTTTAGGTAACTGCTCTTAGACGCCATGTGCCATCATTGCATCGGCGACCTTCAGGAAGCCTGCAATATTGGCGCCGACCACCAGATTGCCCGGAGCTCCATATTCAATGGACGCCTTCATGCTGGCCCGGTAAATATCCCTCATGATTAATTGCAGCTTTGCATCCACCTCTTCCATGGTCCAGGACAGTCTTGCGCTGTTTTGGGCCATTTCCAGCGCAGAGACCGACACGCCCCCTGCATTCGCTGCCTTGGCGGGAGCGAACAATACCTTATTGCCCAGGAAAACCTCGATGGCTTCCAGTGAGGAGGGCATGTTTGCCCCTTCTCCCACGGCCTTCACGCCGTTTTGAACAAGCAGCGCGGCGGATGCTTTGTCGATCTCATTTTGAGTGGCGCACGGCAAAGCAATATCGCAAGGAATGCTCCATATTCCCGAACACCCTTCGGTATAGACAGCATCCGGATGCTCAAGAACGTATTCGCGGCATCTCTTTTTTTCTACTTCCTTCAGACGCTTCAGAGTTGCCAGCTGTATGCCGTCCTTGTGATAGATATATCCGCTGGAATCGCTGCACGCCACAACCTTGGCCCCCAACTGCATGGCCTTTTCTATGGCATAGATGGATACATTTCCGGAGCCGGATACAACGACGGTGCTGCCATTGAAGGAAAGCCCCTCATCGCCCAGCATTTGATCCACAAAATATACGGTGCCGTATCCGGTGGCCTCCTTGCGGCCCAGGCTTCCGCCGTAGCCGATTCCTTTACCGGTAAGCACGCCTGCTTCATAGACACCCTGCAGTTTTTTATACTGGCCGAACATATAACCGATTTCTTTGGCGCCGACCCCGATATCACCGGCTGGAACATCCTTATCCGGTCCGATATATTTGCTCAGCTCTGTCATAAAGCTTTGGCAGAAGCGCATAATTTCAAAATCGGATTTGCCCTTCGGATCAAAATCGGAGCCGCCTTTACCGCCGCCGATGGGCTGCCCGGTAAGAGAATTTTTAAAGGTTTGCTCGAAACCAAGAAATTTAATAATGCTTGCGTTTACGGATGGATGGAATCGGATTCCACCCTTGTAAGGACCGATGGAATTATTGAATTGTACCCGGAACCCGCGGTTGACCTGAATGCTTCCATTGTCCTCCATCCACGGGACTCGGAAGGAAACGATGCGGTCCGGCTCTACCAGACGCTCCAGAATGCCAAGCTTCATATATTCCGGATTTTTGGCCAGCACGGGGATCAAGGAATGCAAAACTTCTTTTACCGCTTGATGGAATTCAGTTTCATGGGGATTCCGCTTCTGGACGGTTTCAAAAACCCTGTTCATGTAATCCTGTGCCTGCTGCGTTTCTTTTTGCTCAACCTTCGCTGAAATACTCAATGGGTACACTCCTTCAAATAAAGAATAATGACCAATGCATCTTTTCTATGTTTTGTTTTCATTCTATAATTTAATAATTAATCGCTCCAATATTAAAAAACGATAACGCTCATGTTTTATACGCATGAACTGGAGGGCTACAATGGAGATTAGACAAATGCGATATTTTATGGAGGTGGCAAAACGGGAGCATGTGACGGAAGCCGCCAAGGCGCTGCATGTTGCCCAATCCTCCGTAAGCAGACAGCTGATTAATTTAGAGAGTGAATTAGGGGTGGATCTTTTTGTCCATGAAGGCCGCCGGGTCAAGCTGACTCCCATCGGAAAAATTTTTCTGGAGCGTGTGGAACAAGCCATGAATATGATCCTCGAAGCGGAGCGGGGAGTGAAGGAATATCTGGAGCCGGAAAAAGGAACGGTCCGTATTGCGTTTCCCATCAGTATGGCGGCACATGTTCTGCCCAAGGCCATATTTGCTTTCCGCCAACTGTACCCGGATGCCAAATTCCAAATGAGGCAAGGACTTTATCCGGATTTAATCGATGGGGTGACAAATGGTGATTTTAATCTTGCCCTGATTGCTCCGCTCCCGCAGGATGAAACGAAAATCCAAGGGAAGGTTTTATTCACGGAGGATATTGTTGCCTTATTGCCGGTCCATCATCCTCTTGCCAACCGGTCCGCCATCCGGCTGGAGGAGCTGAGGGATGTCCCGCTAGTTACCCTGCCGGAAGGGACTGTTTTCCGGAAGCTTGTGCTTCGCGCTTGCCATAAGCTTGGTTTTGCACCCACGATTGCCTTTGAAGGGGATGATATCGATGCGTTGAAGGGATTGGTCTCCGCAGGCCTTGGGGTGGCATTGATGCCGGAGGTAACACTGATGGACAGCCTTCCGCGCGCAACGGTGAAAATACCTTTGGTGGATCCTGGTGTGACCCGGACTATCGGGGTAATCTGTCCCGCGCAACGGAAGCTGCTGCCCACCGAACAATTATTTTATGATTTCTTATCGGATTTTTATACGCAGGATACCTATAACAGGGAGTAGCACAAAATAAGAAAAAATGGTGAATGTTGTCGAAATGTATCCGGGAGTATCTTACTATTCATACCGGAGTTATGGTAGAGTAGTAGGGTTGACAACCAGTAACGAAAGGACTCCCGATATGAGAAAAAGTCTTCGCTTGCAAATTTTGCTTCCCTTTTTGGCTCTGATCATTGCTGCCAGCGGTTTGGTGACCTACCTGGGCTATTATTTCTCTACCCGGATGACGGTGGAGAACCAGGCGGCAGCCAATGAAACCGCTATGAAGCTGCTGGACGGGAATTTGAATCTTTATTTGAAGGAGCATGAGCGGCTGGTGGAGATGCTGGCCGGAAATGACGAGCTGGTCCTTGCCGTGCAGAACGGGCTGGGCAGCAAGCAGGGCAAGGCGGTGCTTCCCGCTGTCCAGGATGCTTTTCAGGAGGCGCTGAAGGCTGATGACCAGCTTACCAATGTATATGTGGGGCTGGCTGACAAGGGTATGCTGGTAGAGCCGGCGGCAGAGCTTCCTGACGGATTCGATCCCACCTCCCGGGGCTGGTACCAAAAGGCGGCAGCGCAACCAGAGCAAACCGTGTGGGTGGAGCCTTATATTGATACAGCCACCAAAACACTGGTGCTCACTGTTTCCCGGGCAGTGGCCGTAAACGGCAAGCTTGTAGGTGTGGTGGGAGCCGACTTAAAAATAGATTCCATACTGGGTCTGGTCAATGGTGTGAAGCTGGGGGACACGGGACATGTATTCCTGCTGGATGCCCAGAACAAGATTATCTCCCATAAGGACAGCGCCCAAATCGGTTCGGATCAGAGCGGTGCGGAGTTTGTGAAGAAAATGGGGGAATCGGGCCCGTCGGACACGGTGCAGTATGACAGTGACGGTGACCGGAAGATTCTAAGCTATGTGACCAATGACAAAACCGGATGGAAAATAGCCGGTGTGGCCAATTTGTCTGAATTTGAGGAAAAAGCGGCAGGTATCCTTGCCTCCAGTCTGATCAGCCTGCTGGCTGTCATGGCTGCAGCGGCTCTTATTTCCTGGCCGCTAACCCAGGCTATTATCCGGCCAATCCGGAGGCTTCAATCGGCCATGCTGGAATTCAGGCAGGGGAATCTGGCCGTACGCTCGGGCATCATTAAGCATAACGAAATCGGCCAATTGGCCATCGGATTCGATGATATGGCCGGGCAGATGGGGGCGCTAATGGACCATATCCGGCAAACCAGCGACCAATTGTCCGAATCCTCCCACATACTGAAGATCAGCGCTTCCGAGAATTCCGCTTCCTCCTCGGAGGTGGCGGTAACCATGCAGGAAATCGCCTCGGGAGCCAGTGACCAGGCAGGCATTGTGGAGCATAATGCGGCTGTTGTCCAGGAGATGGCACGCCATATTGAGGAGGTCGAGCAGGAGACTGGCTCAATGGGAGGACTGGCCCAATCCATGATAGAGGTGGCAGCTGTTAACGGAGATCGTCTGGACAAGCTCTCTATCCAGACCCGTGACAGTGTGGAGGCAGCGGCGTCGGTCACTGAAGCCATGTATTCACTGGGTGAATCCTCGCGGCAGATCGGCGAATTCGTATCGGTGATTGCCGGCATAACCACCCAAACCAACATCCTCTCGCTGAATGCTGCCATTGAAGCCGCCAGAGCCGGGGAGCAGGGGCGGGGCTTCGGTGTGGTGGCGGCAGAAATCCGCAAGCTGGCTGCCCATTCGGAGGAGGCGCTGGCTTCCATCTCAGAGCTGGTGGAGCGTATGGGACGGAATACCCGCGAAGCTGTGCTGATGACGGAAAAGTCAGGGGAAGCTATGTCCAGGCAAGCCGTTGTGGTGCAGGAAACCCGGTCGGGTTTTGTTTCTATAGAAGAAGCAGTCCGGTCTAATCTGGAGGGAATTTCACGGGTGCTGGCCACGGTGAAAACTCTGACAGCGGAGAAGAATAAAATCAGCTCCAACACCCTGGAGCTCCAGGCGATCTGCCAGGCTGCAGCAGCAGGGACGGAGGAAGTGTCCGCATCGGTTCAGGAGCAGACGGCGTCCATGGAGCAGCTGAACCATCTGGCACGACAGCTGGAGGAGGCCGCCCAAACCCTGTCCCTGGAAATCAGCAGAATTAAGTAAACAATAGACGGTAACCCTCCCAAAAGGCAACGCGCTGGCGTTGTCTTTTTGTCATACCGCAAAACGGCCGTGATTCCCATGACAATCCGCCTGCTTCAGGCCTATCAAACAATGACAAAGCCGATGTTGCGAAATGAATATCCTTGCGGCGCAAGGCTTTGCTGCTGCTGTACATGCGTTAGAGCCGGGAATGTCGTGCAGGAATGACTATGGACGGCAATGGAGACCGGGGGATAAGATGCAGATGTAGCGAGGAGAGACGCTGACCATATAAACAGAACTCCAAAAGTAACGCATTGGTCCGAAGCAAATACCGGATGCTTTTGGGGGAGCCCCAGTTTTAAAATGGCAATCCGACACAGAAAGGGAGAGACTTATATGAGCAATGAAGCTGCTGTGCCTCATGCACCTGCCGCCTTTGGCAAGGTACACCGCCGGCAAAGACTGAAAAGGATTGTCCGCAACCGCTGGCTCTATTTTATGATGCTGCCGGGAATCCTGTATTTCCTTATTTTCAAATATGCCCCTATGTACGGTGTGCTGCTGGCCTTTAAGAACTATCAGCCGTTCCTGGGCTTTATAGACAGCCAGTGGGTGGGGATGAAGCATTTCAGCCGCTTCTTCGGGGATCCGCTGTTCTGGCAATTGCTGAAGAATACCATGATTCTGGCGCTGTACAATATCGCATTTTTCTTCCCGCTGCCTATCGTTATATCGCTTTTGTTGAATGAGCTTCGTATGGAAGGGTACAAGCGGGTTGTGCAAACCATGATTTATGTGCCCCACTTTATGTCCTGGGTGGTTATCGTATCCATCGCATACCTGTTCTTCACTACGGAGGGCGGTTTGGTTAATGAAGCCATCGCTTCCATGGGCGGGGATAAGATTCAATTCCTGATGGCTCCCGAATGGTTCCGCGGCTTCATAACAGGCGAGGTCATCTGGAAGGAAACCGGCTGGGGCACCATTATATTCCTTGCGGCGCTTGCCGGGGTGGACACCCAATTGTACGAGGCTGCCAGAATGGACGGCGCTAACCGTTTCCGCCAGCTGTGGCATATTACCCTGCCGGCGATTAAACCCACCATCATTATTCTTTTGATTCTGCGTTTGGGCAACTTCCTGGATACCGGCTTTGAGCAAATCTTCCTGATGCTGAATTCCATCAACCGGGGCGTTGGCGAGGTGTTTGACACCTATGTATACAGCGTTGGTATTTCCCAAGGGCAGTACAGCTACAGTACGGCTGTAGGGCTGTTCAAATCCTTGGTGGGCCTGGTTCTGGTGTTTGGCTCCAATGCGCTGGCCAAACGCTTCGGTGAAGAGGGGATACTTTAAGTACCCCCAAAAGTGACGTGATGCTGCGAGGTGAATTCCGATTCCTTTCGGGGGAGCCCCCATTATTCCAAAGTAAACATACAGAGAAGGAGAGAGCCTTATGGTTCAGGATAAATCAATCGGCAACAAAGTATTCGATACCGCCAATGTGATCGTTCTCGGTATTTTCGCACTGGTCACCGTTATTCCGTTCCTTTATGTCATAGCCGGCTCCTTCGCCACCCAGGCGGAGCTGCTGGAGAGAGGCTTCATTCTTTTCCCGACGAAGTTTTCCCTTAGCGCTTATGAATTCATCTTCTCCACCAGCACCCTGGTGAGAAGCTTGCTGGTGACCATCTTCATTACAGTGGTGGGTACTCTGATTAACCTGATCTTCACCTGTCTGATGGCTTATCCTATGGCCAGAAGGGACTTGGACTTCCGCAAGCCGATCCAGTTGATGGTGATCTTCACCATGCTGTTCAGCGGCGGCATGATCCCCACCTTCCTGGTGGTAAAGAATCTGCATATGATCGATACCTACTGGGCTTTGCTGCTTCCCGGCGCCATCAGCGCCTTCAATCTGATTATTATCCGCAGCTTCTTTCAGCAGCTTCCCGACGGCCTGGAGGAATCCGCCAAAATCGACGGTGCCAGCGATCCCGGCATTCTTCTGAAGATCGTGCTGCCCTTGTCCATGCCCGTACTGGCCACCTTCTCCCTGTTTTATGCGGTGGGACACTGGAATACCTTCTTCAGCGCCGTCCTGTACATCAATGATTCCACCAAGTGGCCGATTCAGGTGCTGCTCCGCCAGATCGTCATCCTGTCCCAAGGGGGCAGCCTGGGAGACACCACCGCCTTTGAACAGGATTTTGTCCCGCCGGATCAGGCAGTCAAAATGGCTGTCATCGTCATTTCCACCATCCCGATTCTCATTGTGTATCCGTTTTTGCAAAAGCATTTTGCCAAAGGGGTATTGTTGGGGTCCGTGAAGGGTTAAATTGGTTAAATACCTGTAGCGGCGCCAATTCTATATACTAATTTTAAGAATCTGCACACAATAAAGGGAGGATCAGATTTTTATGACTACAACAAGCAAAAAGGCATGGACCAAGTCGGCAGTCCTGGCAAGCGCCATGGCGATTGCTGCCGGAACATTGGCAGGCTGCGGCGGCGACAGCAAGGACAACGCCGCTTCCCCGGCTGCCAGCCAGCCGGCAGGCTCTACCGCCCAAGCCAGCACTGCACCCAAGGCTCCATACAAGATGTCTCTGATGCTGACCAGCTATAACCCGGAATTCCTCGATACCAACGGCGAAATCTTCAAGAAGCTGGAAGAGCGCACCAACACCAAGTTGACCCTGACCTGGATTCCTTCCTCCACCTATCCTGATAAGCTGAGCGCCACTGTAGCCTCCGGCGAGCTGCCCAGCGCTGTGCTGGTCTTGAACCAAAAGCTGCCGTATATCGTTAACGCTGTCCGCTCCGGCATGTTCTGGGAAGTGGGCCCCTACCTGAAGGATTATCCGAACCTGAGCCGCATGAACAAAATCGCACTGGACGCGGTTTCCATCGACGGCAAGGTGTACGGCCTCTACCGCGAGCGGGATTTGGCCCGGGATGGCGTTATGCTGCGGAAGGACTGGCTGGATAATGTAGGCATGCAGGTTCCGAAGACCCTGGACGACTTCTACAATGTTCTGAAAGCGTTTGTGAACAATGACCCCGACAAGAATGGCAAAGCCGATACCATCGGCATGGCCGAGTCCCAGGTATCCGGCAGCTGGCGGTCCATGCTGGTATGGCACGGCGGCCCGGCGGACTGGGAGATCAAGGACGGCAAGGCCAGCCCGGCCCACCTGTCCCCCGCTTATAAGGAAACCATGAAGTTCTATAAGAAGCTGTACACCGAAAAGCTGATCAACCTGGACTTCGCAGTTGTGAAGGACGGCAAGCAGCTGATCAACGGCAACAAAGCAGGCGCATGGGTAGCCAATATGAATGACGGCCAAGGCATTGAGGAAGCGGTGAAGAAGGTTGTTCCCACCGGCAGCCTGACCATGACCCATGCTCTGGAAGGCTCCGCAGGCGCACGTTCCGCCGGCGGCTCCGGCTCCTACGGTCTGTTCATGATCCCTAAAACCAGCGTTAAGACAGAAGCTGATCTGAAATCCGTACTGAACTTCTTCGACAAGCTGTGTGACGAGGATATCCAAAACATGCTGGTCAACGGTCTGGAAGGACGCCAATACAAGATTGAAAACGGCAACTATGTGAAAACCACCGACTCCAAGATGCTGGTGGAATACGGCATGGGCGACTCCTCCCAACTGGCTGTGCTCCGTGACAAGGTGAAGGGCTACGGCGGTCCGCTGTACCAGCTGCGTGACGAGCTGTACAAGAAGAATGCTTCTATCGCTGTTGCCAACCCGCTGCAATCTTTCGTATCCGATACCTACAGCGAAAAGGGCTCCGAGCTCGACAAGATCATCGAAGACGCACGCATCAAGTTCATCATGGGTGAAACCGACGAAGCCGGCTTTGATGCGGCTGTAGCCAAGTGGAAGAAGGACGGCGGCGACAAGATCATTGAGGAGTACACCGCCGCTTACAACAAGTCCAAGTAAGACATGATATAATGGGAGGCACCAAATAACGTGCCGGGGGTAGTGATAGCATGCGCAGATCCAGCTATTTGTTAAAACTAGTATTGCTTACGATCATGGTTGGAACATTCCCTGTTCTGACGCTGGGCTGGTATTCCTATCACTACTCCTCCCAATCTGTGCTTGAGCAGGTGGAGGAGAGCAACACCCAAATCCTGCGGCAAAGCCAGCTGCGGGTGGAGCAAACCCTGAAGATGGTGGACTATTCCACCTCCCAGGTGTTGAGCGTCCCCAGCGTGGCCAGTGCCTTTCCCCTTCCGCTGGGAACCGGGAATCATGTGCTTATTAAAGACATCTACAACATCCTGAGCTCCATTCAAACCTTTGAATTAGGCGTCAAGGATGTTTATCTCTACAGTTTCCAGCAGGATTGGCTGATTACCAACGCAGGGCTTAACGACTATAATGATCCGGGCTTAAAGGCCATGATCAGGGGTTTTGCCGGGTATCCCCAGGGCTCTGTCTGGATCAGCGGTCTTCCTGCCCCCACTCAGGGGGAGGGCGGAATCGTCGATCTGAAGAACGCCATCATCAGTGTCAAAAAATGGCCAATCAATTCCGCTAATCCCAGGGGATTGATTTGCGTTGTGCTGTCCGCCCAGCAGCTGAATCAACAGATCGACAGCGAGCGGCAGGCGGGAAGTATCTTTATTCTGGATGGGGACGGCAGGGTCATTGCTGATACCAACAACGCCAGAATCGGCTCGATGGTGAGCGATGTCCCCTATATAACCGCCATTGGGAAGAATCCGGAGAGCTTCGGAACGCTCAGCGGTATGGATGAGGGGGAAAAGGTTACGGTTTCTTACCGGAAATCCGCCGACAACGGTTGGATCTATGTGTCGGTAATTCCCACCTCCGCCTTTACCCGTCAGGCTACCGCCATCGGACTGACGTCCATTCTGGTCAGCATCGGTGTGCTGGCTGCCACCGTTCTGGTTGCTCTGGTAGGGTCCCGGAGGGTTTATAGCCCGGTGGGCAGGATGTACCGGACACTGCTGGAGGGCAAGGAGGGGCAGGACCGGAAAAAGGATGAGTTCACCGCCATCTCGGAACGGATTGAGGGCATACTCACCGATCAGTCCCGGCTTCGTTTTGAAATCCAGGGGCAGAAGCAGCAGCTGACCGAGCTTCTGGTGCGGAAGCTGATGCTGGGTGAGGTGAAGGGGCAGGAAATTCACGACAGGCTCCCGTATTACGGCCAATCCCACGCGGAAAAATGGACAGTGATGCGGGTGCTGATGTTCCAGATCGACCGTCTGGACCCCAACCGGTTTACAGAAAAGGACCTGGACCTCCTGCTGTTCGCCATCAGCAATATCGCGGCAGAAATCGTGCCGGAGGAGGAACGCCTGTCACCCGTTGTCATTCAGGAATCTGTGGTTATTCTGGTGGGCAGTGCCGCCCAGTCGGAGGAGCTGTTCAAGGAATCCGTCTTTAATGTGGCCAGCCGTGTCCAGGCCTCCGTGAAGCAATATCTGCAGGTGGAGACAAGCGTGGGCTTAAGCCGCTCCTTCAAGGAATGGACAGATGCCTCCCGTGGCTATGAGGAAAGCAAGAATGCATTGAAATACCGGGCAAGGCTAGGTGAGGAAGCGATTCTGTTCATCGAGGATGTCCAGCCCGACAAGGGGAAAGAGCCGGTTTACCCCAAAAAATTGGGGGACAACCTGCTGGAATCCATCAAGTCCCTTGACTCTGAAGGCGCCAGGAAAGCCTTATCCGAGCTGATGGCTGAGCTGTGGCGGCAGGATTACGACCACAACGATTACCAATTGGCCTTGATCCGGCTCATGATGGATTTGACCAAGCTGCTGCAGGATGCAGGCATCTCTCTTCATCTGCTGCAGCCGGGAAGCGGCTCCTTCTTTGAGGATTTGCTGAAGCTACACACCGGGCGGGAAATCGAGGACTGGTTCCTGTCCCATCTGATCATTCCCGGCATCGATCTTCTGGAGGAGCGGCGGCAGGCGCAGTTTACCTCTATCTCCCAGGAGGTCAAGCGGCTGATTGAAGAGGCGTTTGATACGGATTTGACACTGGAAAAATGCTCGGCCCGGATCAACTATCATCCGCAATATATCAGCCGTGTCTTCCGCCAGGAGACAGGAGTCAACTTTACCGACTATCTGGCCCAATACCGGCTGGAGGTGGCCAAACGGTGGCTGAAGGAAACCGAGCTCACCATCACCGATATCGCAGAAAAGCTGAAGTATAATAATCCGGCCAATTTCATCCGTTATTTCCGCAAAATGGAGGGAGAGACCCCGGGACAATACCGGGACAAGAACAGGGGAGTGTAACAGCTCCCTGTTCTTTTGCCCGGGTATGTGGGGAGCGGTATTGTTGTATATGAAAAATCGTATACAATTTCCCTGAATTGGGGGAAATGCTTAGTTGTATATGAAAAATCATATACAATAGCAGGTTGTATAGGCGGAAGGCTCGAATGGATGCGAAAAATCGAGTATAACAGGTCTATTTGGGCGAAAAACAAAAAATATATGCGAAAAATCGAGTACAACATGATTGCGGGCACACGCAACCAATTTCGAAGCTTCCATAACATATCCGGCCTTGGCTTGGAGTGTTGATTTCAGAGTTTGCCTTCAAATTGGCTCTGCCAATTTCGAAGCTTCCATAACATATCCGGCCTTCGGCATGGACCATGTTATTTCAGAGGGAGGAATTTTAACTTGGAACAGGTTAAGCAATACGGACACTTTGAGGAAAATGGCAGGAGGTTTGTCATAACCTCACCCCGCACACCTGCACGCTGGTTTAACTATTTGTTTAATGACACCTATTACATGGAAGTAAGCGAAACCGGCCAGGGCAACAGTGTTGCCTTCCAGCCCAAAAACCGCACTTATAACCGGGGCTACCGGTATTTTTATCTGAGGGATCAGGATAGCGCCGAAGTGTGGTGCCCGGCATACCAGCCCCTCCGTACCGAAGTGGAGCAGTTCACCTGTGCCCACTCTTTGGGCTATAGCGAAATCGGCTCCGTTTATAAGGGAATCCAAGCGTCGGTGCATGTGTTTGTTCCGGCTGAAGGCCAGCAGGAGGTATGGACCGCCACTCTCCGCAACAACGGTGGGACGACCCGCAGCTTGTCCCTTTTCTCCGTTTTCTCTCTGGAGAATGGCGGGGTTATGGGAAGCAAGTGTACCTTCGACGAGCAGAAGCAGATTCTTGCCAGCTTTTCGTTCCCGTATCATGTTACCTATGACGATAAGGAAAAGGTTCACGACCACACCAACTGGGTGTACGTGTATGCAGACCGGAAGGCAGACTACTGGGACTGCAGCCAACGGCGGTTTTTTGGCGGTGATGATGTCCATGATATGCCGGCGGCTCTGCAAAACGGACGCTGCTCCAACAAGATTGCCGAAGCGGAGAATCCGGTGGGCGCCCTTCAGCATGAGGTTGTCCTGGAGCCGGGAGAAGAGGTTCAAATCCGGTTTGTGGTGGGCTGCGCTAACTCCATCGGAGAAATCGAAGAAAGCCGCAAGCTGCTGCTGGCCAAGGGCTGGGCGGCGCTGCTGGCCGAGGTGGAGGATATCTGGCGAGCCAGAACCGATGCTTTCATGATAAGCACCCCGGATTTAGATGTGGATGCCTTTATGAATTATTGGCTGAAAAAGCAAATTGTGCTGCAAACCCGGACCAACCGGATGTCCAACTACTGTCCCATCCGCAATCAGCTGCAGGATGCGCTGGGTTATGCTCTGGTGGATGCACCGGGCGCGGTGGAATATATGGTCTCCGTATTGAAGGCCCAGGAGAAGAGCGGCTTCATTAAGCAATGGATCATGACCGACGGTTCGCCGCCTAAAAATCTATGTCTGTTGAATCATACGGACGGCCCGATTTGGCTGTTGGTTTGTTTTGCCGCATTGGTCAACCAGAATGGCAGCCTGGAGCTGCTTGACCGGCAGGTCGGCTTCAAGAATACAGACGAAACAGCCTCCATCTACGCGCATTTGCTGCTGGCTGTAGATTATATGGCTCAAGCCGTAGGTGCACACGGACTTTGTCTGATGGGAGACGGGGATTGGAATGATCCCATTAACGGACCCGGCCGTTTGGGCAAGGGGGAATCTGCTTGGAGCACCATGGCGCTTGTTTATGCCATCCGCACCATTATTTCCTTCTGCCTGCAGCGTGGCGACGGGGAGGCAGCCGGCCGTTTGGAGGCAGCAGCCAAGGAGCTGGCAGCAGCCGTCAATGAAGCTTGTTGGGACGGTGCTTGGTATGTAGCCGGCTTTGACGATTTCGGCACTCCCTTCGGAACGGCTAAGGATGAGGAGGGCAAGCTGTTCCTCAATACACAAACCTGGGCGATTATGAGCGGTATCGCTCAAGGCGAACGCCTTACCGCATGTTTAACCGCTATCGACAGTCTGGGTACAGCTTTTGGCCCCAAGCTGCTGGAGCCCTCCTTCAGCGAATGGAATCCCAAGTGGGGACGGATCAGCATCAAGCTGGAGGGCACCACGGAGAATGGTTCTGTTTATTGCCATGCTTCCATGTTCAAGGCCTTCGCGGATTGTGTTGCGGGCCGGGGCAAGCAGGCGCTGGACACCATCAGCAAAACCCTGCCGACGAACCCGGACAATCCTCCGGCAGTCAATCTGCAGGTGCCGATTTTTGTTCCTAACTTCTATTTTGGTCTGGAGGATTCCCCTAATTTCGGCCAGTCCAGCCATCACCACTCCACTGGAACAGTCGGCTGGATGCTGTGGACCACTCTGGAGTATGTGCTGGGAACCCGCGCAACAGCGGAAGGGCTGGTGATCGATCCCTGCATTCCGGAGGATTGGAAGGAATACAAGGTGGACAGAGTGTTCCGCAATGCGCGATACCAGGTGACCGTGCTGAACCCCGAAGGCGCCGCCCGCGGTGTCCGCAGAACAGAGGTAAATGGACAGGCATGGGAAGGCAAGGCCTTGCCGTATGAGGATGGGGCAGAGTATCAGGTTACTGTTTGGTTGGGCTAGGGTGTATATGCAATCGGCTTGAGGGCAGCTTTCACCGCCTTTTCACCGTTAGAAAAGGAAAGGCTATTTGAACAGGCGGATGAAGCATCCCCTGGGAATTTTCGGATTCTTCGGGGGAGCCATTCCGGCCTTGAACAGAATATGGAAGAGGTGAGAAATTCCCATGACACACATGCAATTCAAGCTAAGGGCCATATCTGCCCTGCTGGTTCTGATGATGCTTCTGCCGGGATTCGTTCTGGCGGAAGGGGCATCTACACGGCTGGATCCCATTCCTGTTACTGTTCCGGGTGAAAACGTTGTCATCCGGGGGAGCACGGAGCTGCCCGAGGTGCTTGTCCGTATTCTGCGTCCCAACGGAACCTTGTTGGAGCTGGATTTATTGAGCAAGGAGACGTTGGCGTCCGGCAAGACGGTGTCCATTCCTGCAGCAGCATTGGAAGGTACATACCAGGTCAGCGCAGGAATGGGACAAGATGTGGTTATTGTAAGCTTCCAAGTGGAGGCAGAGGACAACGGGCCGGCGCCCACACCAACAGTTAGCCCATCACCGAGCACATCACCGAGCACATCGCCAAGCGCATCGCCAAGCACATCACCGAGCACATCGCCAAGCACTTCGCCAAGCACATCACCGAGCACACCGCCCAGTGAATCACCGAGTGAGTCGCCAAGTGAGGGAACTTCTGATGATTCCGGCTCAACAGCGATTCCTTCCCCTTCACTGTCTCCTTCGCCGACGGTGAAGCCGTCTGAACCGGCTGATGTTGCCGTAAGAGGCGCCATGAATGCGGCGGGAGCTGTAACAGCCTCCGTTGCGGAGCAAACCCTGAAGGAGGCTCTCCAAAAAGCCGGCTGCAGGCAGATTGCCGTTCAAGTGGACGCCATCAGCGGAGCCAAGGAATATGAGCTGAGCCTCCCGACTGCTGTATTGCAATCCCTGACAACCGGGCAATCGCTGCTTATCAAAACAGAGCTGGCAAGTGTGGCAGTCACCACCGGCATGCTGGAAGGGCTGGAAACCGCTCCAACCGGCAATATTGCATTGGCCATCGGCAAGGTGGACCCGTCCTCACTTCCAGCCGAAGCGGCTCAAGCAGCGGCAGGCAAGCCGGTTATTGAGCTGTCCTTCCGAGTTAACGGCCAGTCTGTAAAGTGGTCCGGCAGCCCCGTTCCGGCCTCCATCACCATTCCCTACCCAGCCCCGCCATCCGAGCTTGCGGAGTCCCACCGGATTGTGGTTTGGTACATTGCCGACAATGGCCAAACAACTCCAGTCCCAAGCAGCCGCTACGACAGCGGTGCCGTAACCTTTGAAACCAATCATTTCAGCCATTATGCCGTGGTCTACAGCCCTGTATCCTTCAGCGACACCCGTGATTATCCGTGGGCCGAAAAGCAAATAGAAGCCCTGGCGGCCAGAGGCATCATCGAAGGCACCTCCCAAGATTCCTACACGCCCGCTGCCAATATCAAACGGGCCGATTATCTGCATTTACTGGTGAAAACACTGGGGCTCACCGCCGAATTCAGCGGCAATTTTGAGGATGTGTCCACAACCGATTACTACTATACCACCCTGGGCATCGCCAAAAAGATGGGCATTGCCGAAGGAAGCGAGGGCAACCGATTTAATCCGGAGGCCCAAATTTCCCGCCAGGATATGTTCACACTCACCTACCGGGCCTTATTCCTGACCGGGGCAATGGAGGAAAAGGGAACGGCAGCAGATTTGCATGGTTTTGCCGATGCCGCCTCAGTAGCCGACTATGCGGCAGACAGCATTGCCACCTTGTACAAATCAAAGCTGCTGGAGGGCGACGGTAGCCGGATTTTGCCGTTAAGCCCCGCCACCCGGGCGGAGACAGCGGTACTGATGCACCGGATTTACCAGGCACATACAGACTAAATTTGCATAACAGCCCGGCTGAAATGAAAAGCCGTGTTATGACAAACGAAACAGGAGTGAGACAAACCATGCTGTATCCGAAAGAAAGCATTTCCCGTGAAGTGAAGGAATTGTCCGGAGTCTGGCGCTTCAAGGCCGATCTGGACAATGTAGGCCGCCAGGAAAAATGGTTTAAACAGCCGTTAACGGACACCATCCCGATGCCCGTGCCGGCCAGCTACAACGACATCACCCAGGATATGGCTATCCGCGACCATATCGGCGACGTATGGTATGAGGAAACCTTCCTCATTCCCCGGTCCTGGCAGGACACACGCATCATGCTCCGGGTGGGCAGCGCCAGCCATCATGCCGTGGTTTGGGTGAACGGAGCGGAAGCGGGCTCCCACAAGGGCGGTTTCCTGCCCTTCGAAATGGACATCTCCAAGCTGATCCGGTTCGGTGCGGAAAACCGGGTTACCATCGTGGTTAACAACATTCTTAATTGGCAGACCCTGCCGCCGGGCCGGATCAAAACCTTCGACGATCCCCGCCACCCGGAGGGGTACCGCATTCAAGAATATTTCCATGACTTCTACAACTACGCCGGCCTGCACCGTCCGGTCAAGCTGTATTCCACCCCGAAGGAATACATCCGGGACACCACGGTGGAGACGGAGGTGGACGGCACTAACGGATTAGTCCACTACACGGTGCAATGCTCCAACCCTGAGGCCGCAGTCCGGGTCAGGCTGGCGGATGAAACCGGCGCAGCTGTGGCGGAGGCAAGCGGAGCAGCCGGGACGTTGACTGTGGAGAACGCCAGGCTGTGGAAGCCCCTCGACGCTTATTTGTACACCCTCCAAGTAGACTTGGTAGACGGAGAAGGCGCCGTGCTGGACCAGTATCCTCTCTCCATCGGCATCCGCACAGTGAAGGTGGAGGGGAACCACTTCCTGATAAACGGCGAGCCCTTCTACTTCAAGGGCTTCGGCAAGCATGAGGACAGCGACATCAAGGGCAAGGGTCTGGACCATGCCATCAATGTCAAGGATTTCAATCTGCTGAAATGGATCAACGCCAATTCCTTCCGCACCTCCCACTACCCGTACGCCGAGGAAATTCTCGATATGGCGGACCGGGAGGGGATTGTGGTCATTGGCGAGGTTCCCGCCGTGGGCTTTACCTTCTTCAATTACAATGAAAAGGTCTACACCCCGGAGATGGCCAACGACGAAACCCTGGCCCATCACAAGGAGGTGCTGGCGGACATGATCGCCCGTGACAAGAACCATCCGTCCGTTGTCATGTGGAGCCTGGCCAATGAAGCGGCCACCTTCCAGGAGGAGGCGGTACCTTATTACAAGGAGGTTTCCGGCCTGGCCCGGAAGCTGGATGCCACCCGTCCCATCACCATTGTGGAATGGGCTCTGCCGGACAAATGCCAGGTGGCCCACATGTTCGATGTCATTTGTGTCAACCGCTACTATTCCTGGTATAACGATCCCGGCGCTTTGAGCCTGATCGAGCATCAAATCGAATGGGAGCTGACAGGCTGGCACCGGAACTTCAACAAGCCGGTCATCATGAGCGAGTATGGCGCCGACGCCATTGCCGGATTTCACCAGGACCCGCCGGTGATGTTCACCGAGGAGTACCAATGTGAGCTGCTGACCCGCTACCACAATGTATTTGACCGGCTGGATTTCGTCATCGGCGAGCATGTCTGGGCCTTTGCCGACTTTGCCACCAAGCAGGGCACCACCCGGATCAACGGCAATAAGAAGGGGATCTTCACCCGCCAGCGCCAGCCCAAAATGGCCGCCAGGATGTTGAAGGACAGATGGGCGCAAATGGGAGACTACCCTGCCAAAGAATAGCCGGAGGCCAGTCCGGTCCGTACATCCGCGAAAGGATAACACAGGTGTGCGGGCCGTGTCTGCCGCCAGATTTCCCGGCAAGCGCACGGCGTCAAAAAGATGCCGTTAATCATATAGCCTTTTGAAAACGCTTGATTTCCATATTCCAGTAAGTGCCAAGCTAAAGGAGGATCAAATTGATGCTGCCGGACCAAACAAACAAAAAAACCAGACTGCG